>CAJXRL010000026.1 GCA_913059105.1 uncultured Flavobacteriales bacterium | reverse complement strand
GAGATTTCTGCCTGTCTCGTGGGCTCGGAGATGTGTATAAGAGACAGCCGTTAGAGCTCATGAGCCACTTTCTCATCAAAATAAAGGTTGGGAGAGATTTACAGATCAGGTAATTAAACTACTAAGCGCTAGTAGCCAAAGTGTTATTTTCTTGCTTTGGGGCAAAAAAGCAGAAACTAAAAAACAATTAATCGCTAAAAATAATTTTGTACTTATAAGTCAACATCCTTCTCCCTTATCAGCTTATCGTGGCTTTTTCGGTTGTAAACACTTTAGCCAAGCCAACAAAATATTAATTTCACAAGGAAAAGAACCTATTAATTGGGAAATAATTTGAGATTTGAACGTTCTAGTGCTATGAGGTTTTTATTAATCTTCGTTATTTCCTTTGCAGGAGTATCAATTGCGTTCTCTCAGAACAACAATTTAGATATTATAGGTATAGAAGGCCTAAAAATTAATTACAAACCTATTGTAAAGGATAGTTCAGAAAGTAAAACTGTTGGAAATGAAGTTTTAAAAGAACTCTATAATATAGGTCACATTACTGCGTCAATTGATTCTTTCAGCTTTGAAAAAAAAGAGCATAAGATATTCATCTCGAAAGGAAAAAAAATTAGATGGGCTCAATTGAGAAAAGGAAATTTTTCTGAAGAGAATTTGGAGGCAATTGACTTTTCTCCTGGCTTGTTGGAAACAAAAACATTCAATTTAACGCAGCTAAACAAGTTTTTCGAAAAAACAATTAGCTTTTATGAAAATAGAGGTTATCCCTTTGTTTCTATTCAATTAAAAGATGTTGAATTTTTAACTGAAAATCAAATTTCGGCTGAGTTACATCTTGAAAAGAATACGTTGTACACTATTGACAGTATTAAGGTATTAGGCAACTCTCAAATCAGCAAAAGTTATCTTTTTAATTACATAGGGTTATATGAGGGAGAGTTGTACCAAGAGAATAAAATAAACGCTATTGAAGATCGGATGCGAGAGATTCCTTTTGTAACGATGACTGCAAAACCTGAAATTCAGTTTTTTGAAGAAGGAGTAAAAGTTATTCTTCGATTAGAGCGTAAAAAAGCCAGCCGATTTGATGGAGTTATTGGACTACTTACCAATGAAAACTCAGGAAAGATTGAACTTACGGGAGATGTTGATTTGAACTTAACAAATGGCATTAAAAGAGGAGAGACTTTTGGATTAAATTGGCGAAAACTGAAAGGCAATAGTCAAGATTTGAAAGTAGATATTATCTATCCGTATCTCTTTAAAACTCCGTTTGGTATTGATTTAGATTTTAAACTCTTTAAACGAGACACTACATTTTTGGACTTAGAAACAAAAGTGGGGGTCAATTATCTTTTAGAACGAGGAGATTATGTTAGTTTGTTTATTGAAAATAAAACATCAAACCTTCTTTCTAGAGACAACTTTGCAGATGCCGTGCAAATTCCTGAACTAGGAGATGTAAGAATTAATTCTTTTGGGATAGCCTATTTAGGCAACAAAACCAATTACAAATACAATCCAACCAAGGGATTTTTAGTGAACCTAAACTTCTCAGTTGGGCGAAAAGAACTGAAAAAGATTCGTGTTTTAGAACAAAGTAAACCTGAATTATATGATTCTATTCAGCTAAATACCAATCAATTTAAAGGAGGAATCCTACTGGAGTATTATATACCTATTGCTCAACGAAGTACTATCAAGTTAGCAAATAGAAGCGCTTCTATCTATTCTGAAAGACTATATGTAAATGAGTTGATGAGAATTGGTGGACTAAGAACCCTTCGTGGCTTTGATGAAGAATCAATAATTGCATCAACCTTCTCCATCTTTAGCTTGGAGTATCGTTTTCTACTTGATCAAAATTCATTTTTCTCTCTTTTTTCTGATTACGGATTTTATGAAAATAACACAACAGGCACGAACTACACAAGTGATACGCCCCTTGGAATTGGTGCGGGTATCAGCTTTGAAACTAAGGCTGGAATATTTACTTTTAACTATGCTGTTGGTAGTCAATTTGGAAACGCAGTTGATTTAAGGGCTGCTAAAATTCACTTCGGTTTTATTAATTTCTTTTAAACGTTTAACATTGAGCGAAAATTTACTACATATTCTCTTTATCCTAGCAGTTGTACTGGGTATTCTGATTACCTATTTTTTTATGCTTCAGAAAAATAGATTAATAACCAATGAACTGGAAAGTAAGCTTAAACAACATCAAAATTCTTTAGAACAAGATATAGCTCTGGTATCTCAAAAAGAAAGTATGTTAAACGATGAAGTTGATAAATTCAGCGCTTTATCAATTGAGTGGGAAAAAGAAAAAATCGAACTTAATAGAGAACTAAGTCAAGCAGAAACAAACTTAAGTAATCTATCAGAAAAACTTGAGCATCAAACAAAAGAGCTCGAAAGATTACAAGAAAAATTTCAAAAGGAATTTCAACTTATTGCAGATAAGATATTAAAAGACAATGCTAATGAGCTTTCCCAGCACCATCAAAAAGAGTTGCAACAATTGTTACAACCACTCAAGGAAAAAATCAAAAGCTTTGAAGAAAATATAGAAAAGAAATACATAGATGAGACCAAAGAGAGAACGAATTTAAAAGCTGAATTGTCAAAGCTTTTAGAGCTTAATAACACCCTGAATTTGCAAGCGCAAAATTTGACTACTGCTCTAAAAGGGGAAAATAAGACTCAAGGAAATTGGGGCGAAATGATTTTAGAAAGAATACTTGAAAGTTCAGGATTACAAAAAGGAGAAGAATATGAGACTCAAGTAAGTGATACAAATTCAGAAAATAAAAGGATTCAACCTGATGTGATTGTTAACCTACCAGAAAACAAACATCTCATAATTGATTCTAAAGTTTCATTAGTAGCTTATGAAAACTTTATTTCGACTACTGGTGAATTGATAAAAGAGAACAGCATGAAATCTCATTTGCAAAGCATTAGGACACATATCAAAACACTAAACGAGAAAAATTATCAAAGTGGTAGCAAGCTACAATCTCCCGATTTTGTCCTATTATTTATGCCAATTGAAGCTTCATTTAGCCTTGCTTTGCAATATGATTCGGAGTTATTCAATTATGCTTGGGAGAGCAAAGTTGTCCTTGTAAGTCCTACTACCCTTTTGGCTTCACTTAGAACCATTTCTTCTGTATGGAAAAATGAAAGACAAACTAAAAATGCACAGGATATTGCAGAAAAAGCCGGTAATTTGTATGATAAGTTTGTGGGTTTCTTAAAAGATATGGAAAACATAGACAGAGCTTTAAAAAATGCTCAAAATCACTATGATGATGCTTTCAATAAACTAGGGTCTGGAAGAGGAAATTTAGTAAAAAAAGCAGAACAATTAAAAGAGTTAGGTGCAAAAACGAACAAATCCATTCCAAGTAATTTACTCGATGAAAACTAATTCGTTTTACTTTTTCATTGGTTCAGCACTCCTGTTTCTTTCATCTTGTTACACTAGCAATGAAGTTGCCAAATACGACTACAGTTATCTTTACGATGAAAATCAAGCTATTATAAATCCCAAATATAAAATTTTCCACCATTCTGCAGATTCAAGTACTCTTTATTATGAACTAACTTCCGGCGACATTTTATACGAGCGTATTTTGGGAGATTCTTCAAAAGCTGCTAATGTAAAAATGCAATACACTTTATATGCAGATAGGGATTTAACTATTGTACTAGATAGCGGTCGACAAAATTTAGCCAATTACGGCTCGAACGGAGAAAGGAAATTATTGCAGAACACCATCCGTTTCAAATTCAACAAAAGAAAAGTAGCTTGGCTTACCGTTCGTTTCAGAGATGTAAACAAAGACTTTAACGTGATTAATGTTTTAGAAGTAGACAAACGAGATAACAAAAACAACCAGTACTTTAACTACCTAAACGGAGAACAAATTCTCTTTGACCAAAGGAGTGTTTCAAATAATATAAGCATACAAAAGAGCACTTTAGTTGAAACTGATAATTTTGTTATGGAACTAAGTAATAGGAGCTTTAATATGACACCTCCACCATTCGCTCAGCAAATAAACTATGAAATAAAGGTTCTTGCCGATAGTAGTTATCAATTTTCCTTTAGAAACAATGTTTTTCATTTCTCCAATCCTGATGTTTACAATAGGTTTTATGCTATTGAAGATTCAGTACAGTACAATCACATATTCTTTTTCGGAAATCAATTCCCTAAGTTGAACCAATTAACCGAATTTATTGATCCTATTCGCTATATTAGCACTAGCACAGAATACAAAAACTTAAAAGCAGCGGTAAATCCTAAAAAAGGACTAGACTCTTTTTGGCTCAAATTGGGAAAAAGTGAAGATAATTCGAAAGCGTTATTGAAAGAATATTATCATAGAATAGAAATTGCCAATCGGTTTTTTACAAGCTACAAAGAAGGCTGGAAAACGGATAGAGGTATTATATATGTTATTTACGGAGCGCCAAGTTCCATCCGTAAAAATGCAGATAAAGAAGTTTGGGTATTTGGAGAAGAAAACAACGTGCTTTCTGTGCAATTTAGATTCTACCAACCCGAGAATTCAAACATTTCTAATCATTTTGAAATGGTTAGAAATTCAGATTATAAAAACAATTGGTACCGTCAGGTAGACTTGTGGAGACAAGGTAAAATAGATTAAATGAGCAAAGAAAATTACATTTTCGGAATGCATCCTGTTATGGAAGCCATTAAAGATAATAAGGATATTGATAAGGTTTTGGTACAATCAGATTTGAGAGGACCTAACGTAACTGAGTTGCGTAAATTACTAAAGGATTACAAAGTAAGTTTTCAAAACTTACCCTTAGGGCGTTTGAATCACATGTGTAAAAAGCCACATCAAGGAGTTGTAGCTTATCTTTCCCCTGTTGAATTTATGCCTTACCAAGAAGTACTGGCTAAAGCATATGAAGCGGGTAAAGTACCTTTATTGTTAATTTTGGATCACATCAGTGATGTCGGAAATTTTGGAGCAATTTGCAGAACAGCAGAATGCACGGGAGTTGATGGAGTAATTATTCCGGTAAAAGGTTCGGCACAAGTTAATTCTGAGGCTATAAAAAGATCTGCAGGTGCTTTACTGAAAGTGAACTTATGCCGAGAACGGGATTTAACTGCAGTGATGGAAGATTTGCAAAATTCTGGTGTGCAAATAGTCGCTTGTACAGAACAGACAGAAGATTTGTTGTATGATGTAGATTATACTATTCCGACGGCTATCGTCATGGGTTCTGAAGACAATGGCATCACTTCGCACATCTTAAAAGGTGCAAATAAAAGTGTTGCAATTCCAATGTTAGGCGAAATTGAATCTTTAAATGTATCTGTTTCAGCAGGAATTATATTGTACGAAGCGGTAAGACAAAGAAGATAAGAGTGTTTCAAAAGGTTGAAATAAGAGATTACGTTGCTGCTCTTTTTATATTAATTGGAGCTTTTCTTCGAATTTATGGATTTAGCGATTGGTCACTTTCCAACGACGAATTGAGTGCAATATCGAGAACCAATTTCAACTCATTTTCTGAGTTAATTGACAAAGGAATTTGGGTTGATGGGCATCCTGCTCTCATTCAAATTTTTGAATATTATTGGATTCAATTATTCGGTAATTCAGCATTTGTTGTTAGACTTCCTTTTGTGCTAATGAGCATAGGTTCGTGTATTTATTTTTATCGCTTACTTTCCAATTGGTTGAATAAAAATGCCGCTTTAATTGGACTTTCACTGTTTGTGCCTAACTATCTTTTTGTGTTGTACGCTCAAATTGCCAGACCATATACTGCAGGTTTATTTTTTGTTGTTGCTTTCACATTTTATCTTTTAAGGTTTCTCCAAACCAACAACATTAAAAAAAATACAGTTGGTTTAATATTTTTTGGCTTAGCTGCAAGTTTAACGCACTACTTTTCTGCACTCTCTGTTTTTCTCATCTACTTATCTGCAAGCGTCTATTGGAACAAGCAGAACTTGAAAGCATATTTTCTCCTTGCTCTTACTATTGTTTTACTTTACTTGCCCCACCTATCAATTACGTTAAACCACTTAAAAATAGGAGGTGTAACGTGGCTATCCAGGCCGGAGCCTGGCTATTTAAATCGTTTTATCTCGTACTTCTTTCAAGGATCTATAGTTTTTCAAATTATATTATTCGCAGTACTTTCAATCATTGGAATTCGAAAAGGAATAAAGGTAGAATTGAAACCAATACTAATAGCTCTATTTGTATTCTTTTCCTGTTTTTTCGTAGCTTACTATTACTCCATTTATAAAACTCCTGTTCTTCAATTTTCAGTGCTAATTTTTGTAGCTCCCTTTCTAATTGTCATTATTGCAGCTGTAATAAGTAAAAAAGCAAATATCAAATTAATCATTGGCTTAAGTTCGTTGTTAATACTAACCGGCAGCTACTCATTAATTAAAGAAAATCAGTTTTATTCTAAAAAGCCATTTGCCAATTTTAAAAATGTTGCCGAAAACAGTGTCAGAATAACCAAGGAGTTGGGAAAAGAGAATGTACTTAGCATAGCTAATTCAAGTAACCCATATTACCTAGAATATTATACTTCAAAAATCGACCCTTCATTTCAGTATAATTTAGTGGATATTGGCGATGCAGTCTCTATCGCTGATGTTAGAGATGTTATAAAAAACAGTCAAAAGGGATATGTTCTTATCGCCTATGCCAATTCAGTGATACCTGCTGAAATTCATGAATTTGCAAAGCAAAAGTACCCTGTAGTTCATTTTCATGAGCGCCATTTCAATTCAGATATAATTGTATATTCCAAAGGCAAGAACGAACGTAAAACTTATTTTGAAAGCAGTTACTTAATTGATTCTAAATGGGACATAAATAGATCATTATTACAAGATAGCATCTTCTATTCGGATAGCGTGGCATTTCATCAAACCGTTGAGACACCTTACGCCCTCACCTTTAGAGACACCCTTGGAAATTTAGTTAATGAAGATAACAGATACTTGACTATTTCTGCTCAACTATTTAGCAACACTTCAGTCGATATGAGTTTAGTATTTAATGTGAACAGAGGTGATTCATCCGTATTCTGGAGAGGAACTAACGCGAAGCCGTTCTTTACAAAAAACACCTGGTACGAATTCATGTATGTTTTCGAAAAACCCAGCCACTTACTTCCAAGTGATCAAGTAGTTATTTACTTTTGGAATCCAAATAAACAAAATTTATTCATTGATGAATTTAAGTTGTATAATTTCGCCGACAGCGATTACAATTATTACGAATTTTAAGCCTCTATGCTCTACCGCTTTCTACAGTTTTTAATGCGGAGTAGTTTAGCTGCTCATTACCTTGAAATAAAAGGGATTGGTTTAAAACGAATTCCCAAGAAAGGGGCTTTAATGGTAGCTGCTACCCACCCAAATTCCTTCTTGGATGCTGTTATTATAGCTTGCCTTATTGACCGTCCTTTGCACTTTTTAGCACGTTCTGATGTTTTTAGCGCTAAGTGGGCGGATAAAATTTTGAGAAGTCTCAATTTGATTCCAATTTATAGAATGCAAGAAGGGCACAAAAATTTAAGTCGAAATGATGATACGTTTAAAGAATGTCATCGTATTTTAGAAGAAGGCGGTGCAATTTTAATTTTTGTAGAAGGCTTAAGTTTAATTGATTTTAAGCTTAGACCACTGAAAAAAGGACTTGCTAGAATTGCGTTTGGATTTGCTGATAAAAACGACTTTAAACTAAATTGTGCTATTGTACCATTGAGCTTAAATTATGATCGACCAAAAGACTTTAGAAGCAAGATTAATATTGGTGTCGGTCAGATTCAATACATTTTAGATTATCAAGCAGACTATGAATTAAATGCCAACAGTTCTTTTGAAATTCTAAACGAAGTGCTTAAAAAAGAACTGGCTGAGCATACTATCCAAGTTGAAGAAATAAACTACATGGTTTACAAAGCATTAGCCGAACTTGACAGTTGCTTTGAACAAAATTCGTTGAATCGAAAAATATTAATTGCAAATCAAATTTCAAAGGTTGATCAAGAGAATAGTGAATGCCTAAAAGAGCTAAACTCTGTAGTTCTAAATGCGTTTGATATTTTGAAAAGGAACAAGTTAAATTTTAGAAAACTTAAGTCTAATGTAGGTTTATCGGTCAAAGATGTTGTTCTACTTATTGCCGTTGCTCCGATTGCCTTATTTGCGCTAATTATCAATTTTTTACCATTTCTGATTGCTAGAAGCATTACGGAAAAGAAAGTTAAACTTGTAGAATTTTATAGTTCCGTTCGATTTGTTTTAGGAACAATTTTATGGCTTGTTTGGACTTTGATACTTACTAGTATTATTTGGCAATTCACCCCTTGGGCATTCTTAACTCCAATTGCTATGTATTGGCTATGTCGCTTGTATCTGAGATATTATGAAAAGGCACATTACATCGCAGCTGCGTATCGATTAACTCAATTAAAAAAAGACAAACATACTTTTGAAGAGTTACAACAATTCATCAAACGGATTTATAAAATAAGAGTCAGCAAAGGCCTATCTCCAAGTAAATAAACCTTCCTCTACTTAACTCTATTTAAACTTAAAACCTTAAAGATTAACTTAGGCAATGGCTTCTGATCCTTTTTGTCTTTCACGTTAATGTACCAACCTAGCTTCTTCATAATTGGAACCTTGTGCGTCTCCACCAATTCAATCAATGTTTGGTCATTGTCTTCTATGTAGGCAAATTGTCCTGCGGCTTCTCCCATATCAAAACTATTCTCGCTATCTACAGTAAAAGGATAATTCAAGGTTTTAGCATGCTCTCTTAGCACGTGCATTCGCTGTACATCAAAACATACGTGAATAAAACCCAAGTCACCCCAAAAACGATCCTTAAAAATCTGCTCTCGATCACCTGCTGTATCGCACACTAACTCCAACTGTGTTGGTCCCAATAATTGGCTAAAAGCTGATGCTTTGTTATTACTTGGTGTTAACCAAACATTTTTAAATGTTCCATTTTCACCGCTAGCTGTAAGTTTGTCGTACTGCATGCCTTGCTGGTAAATTTTTCTACTCGCCACAATGTTCGAAACCCCAATAGTTACTCCCATTACTCCACCGGTCAATGCACCTGTTTTCATAAAACAATAATCGTCTTCAATCAATTTGAAAGAATTACCAAAAGGGTCTTTTAATTCAAACCACCGACAACCCATTTCATTGACTTTTAAATCAGAAAGAGAAATTTCATCTAGTTTTTTGAAATATTCTAAAGCTTTTTCCGCATCGTACGTCCTCATATGGATATGAGTAATTCCTAAGTCGCCTTCTTTTGTTTCTATTTTTCTTGCTTGTCCTTTTCGTGAAGTAAATTGCCATATTTCAAACCCCCCACCACCTTGCAGGTTCATAGCCAAAATAGCCTTCCTCTTGTGGACTTCATTTCCAGTATACTGCTTCATTAATTTGGCTTCAGCTTCATCGTTAAAAATGGGTAAATCCATTCCGAAGTGCTTTCCATACCAAGCAAATGCCTTTTCCGCATCACTGACGCCTATTCCTACTTGCTGTATTCCCGAAATATTATAATCAAACATGATTGCTTTCTTTTTCTGCTATTTTATAAAACAAAAAGGGAAGGTACTTTTTGAATTTAACCATCAATAATTCTTTCCCTCCAATCAATACTTCCTTTCGATTTGATTGAAGTGCAGCCTCAATTTTTCTCGCACAAACTTCGGAACTAATCCCACCTGCTTGTCCATTGTCCATTTTTCCATATTGTTCACCGCCTGCCGTTAAGGCATTTACCGAAACTTGAGTCTGTACTCTTCCTATTACTAAGAACTGTACAAAAATGCTATTTTTCTTTTCTTCAAAGCGTAAACTTTCAAAATATCCATGTAATGCGTGCTTTGCCGCACTATAAGTTGATCGTAAAGGATAACCAAACTTACCTACAATACTTGACGTTATTACAATTCTGCTGCTTTGTGCCTGTTGTAAAGCAGGCAATAGCAATTTGGTGAGCTGAACCGGACCAAAATAATTAATTTGCATTAACATGGCCTCAACTTCTTCGCTTGTATCTTTCACCAAAGAACGCTGGCTTTGTCCCGCATTATTAACTAAAAGGTGAATGTTTTTTTCCTTTTTAATAATTCCAGTTGCAGCACTTTTTATTGAAGCTTTATCGTTCAAGTCCATCACAACTGGAACTAATTTAGCTCCACCCGTCCCGCATAAGTCCACCGTTTTTTGTAAGCTACTCAACTTTCGTCCACAAATGTAAAGCACGGAATAACTGTCTGCCAGTCGAATCGTTAGTGCTTGACCAATGCCTGAGGATGCTCCTGTTATAACTCCTACTTTATTCATTCTAATGCTTCTGGTTTCGGGTGGTTCAACAATGTTTTATACATTTTTAATAGCCGTTCTTGTGAAACGCCCCAATTGTAAAACGTAAAAACCACAAGATTGGCAAGGTTAACTCGAAAGTAGCAATTTTCTTCATATTTTCTTGCAGAAACAACTACGTCTTTTGGAATAATTTTAAACTTTAGTTTTCTTCTCGCTTTTCTCATAAAATCATACTCTTCCATCATGCGAAGACTTGCATCATAACCACCTATCTTATTAAAATCGGACCTCTTAACAAATAATGTTTGATCCCCTCCACGACACATTTCACGATCGAACCTTGTAAAATAAGAGTTGATTTTCAACAACCAATTTGAAGAATCGAACCTAAATCGAAAGCACCCCATGTCAAAACCTTCATCCAAAGCTTGAAAAATATCATTTAAGAATCCATTTGGAGGTCTACTATCGGCATGAACAAAATATAAGATTTCACCTTTCGCTAGTGCTGCACCCACATTCATTTGGTAAGCCCTGCACTTTTTACTACAAGATAAAACGGTGGCTCCAAAGTCGGCTGCAATTTGCACTGTTTTATCGGCACTGTTCGCATCAACCACAATGATCTCATAATATACGCTTTGCAAACAAACGTGTAGAAGTGGAAGGAGCTCGGCAATATTATGCTCTTCCTTCAATGTTGGAATTATGACACTTACCTGCATGCGTTTGGTGGTTTATAAAAAAAACGTTTGTCCGATTCAACTTTACTTAATTTTGACTTTCAAAGTTTACTATAAACCATGACAAAACCCGTAGCTTTTCTAAAATTCGGAATATTCATTCCAATTTTATTCATTCTTCTGTCCTTTTCTTGTTCCAGTCAGCAAAATGTAGTTCAAAATAAAGCTGTACTAGAAAATAATAAATTTGTCATGCTGTCAATAGAATTGATGGATGCTGTTAAAAACAAAGAAAACTTAATTGAATTAAAAACTCGATACGAGAAATTGAACGTGGATACCCTTTCAAAATATCTGAACACAGATAATCAAAAAAAGGCCTTTTGGATTAACACGTATAATGCATTTATCCAGATTTTGTTAACTGACAATCCTGAATACTTTGAGAATAGAGGTAAATTCTTTGGAAACCAGAGAATTATAATAGCACATCGAAAATTGAGTTTTGACGATATAGAACATGGCATTATTAGAGGTTCGAAAATAAAACTGTCTTTGGGATTACTTCGAAACCCTTTTGTTGACAATTTTGAGAAAAAACTAAGAACAAGAAATGAAGATGGAAGAGTGCATTTTGCATTGAATTGTGGTGCTAAAAGTTGCCCTTTAATTGCAACGTATGACGCTAAAAACTTTGATTCAAAAATTAATCAAGTAGCGAAAAGTTTTTTGCAAAAAATGTCAATTTACAATGAAGCAGAAAACAAAGTGAATACCACTCCATTGTTCAGTTGGTTTAGAGGAGACTTCAACGGAAAGAATGGAATTCTGAGTCTTTTAAAAGAATATGAAGTTATTCCCGAAAATAGTTATCCAAGAATTGAGTATAACACGTATGATTGGACGTTAAGTTTAGGAAATTATTATAAGGAATAACAAATCTAAATTCTCTAATTACGAAACGGCACTTCGAGATAAAGCAGAAATGTAGATTAGAATGAAGATTGTTAATTGAAAGTCTAATGTTGAAACGCTTATGAGAATTTTGTAAGGAACCAAAATAGAAGCTACATAAACAGTCTGATTCAATTAACGATGACCGATGAAAAATTAAACAATGAAAACTCGACTAATCTCTATACTACTTATGGCATTATTTTTTAGCGCTCACGCTCAAGAAGTAGGAAGCAAGGCCTACGACATTATGCTGCAAAGTCTTCTTTCTCACACAGTCAAAGAAATTTCTGTAAAAGATGTAAAAGACAATAAAGAAGTAATATTTGTTGACGCTAGAGAGCGCAATGAGTTTGATGTTAGTCACATTAGGAATGCCATTTTTGTAGGATATGACAGTCTTGATTTAAGCCCGATGGAAAAAATTGACAAAAACAAAGAAGTGATAGTATACTGCTCAGTTGGCTACAGAAGTGAAAAAGTAAGTGAGAAACTAGAAAAAATGGGATTTAAAAATGTCTCAAACCTATATGGAGGAATCTTTGAGTGGAAAAATCAAGAGCTACCGATTGTTAGCGATGATAATAAGACTACAAATGAAATTCATGCCTTCAGCAGAGTATGGGGTATATGGCTGAATAAAGGGAAGAAAGTGTATTAAAAAAATCTTCGATTTTTTTAATACACTTTCTTCTTTCTTCTTTCTTCTTTCTTCTTCCTTCTTCCTTCTTCCTTCTTTCCTTCCCTTCCCATCTATCCAGCGCAATAGCCATTTAGCCAATTTCAATTTCGAAAAGCTATTTTTAAGACCTACCTTTGGTCACCGTTTAACTATAAAAATAACTATGAAAAAGATTTCTATCTTAATTGCAGGTTTTTTACTTGCATTTGCCCCGGTGAAAGCCGATGAGGGCATGTGGCTTCCAATGTTTGTGAAGCGATTAAATTATGTAGACATGCAAAAGCAAGGTTTACAATTAACTCCAGAAGAGATTTACAGTGTAAATAACTCTAGTCTAAAAGATGCAATTGTTCGTTTGGGCAGAGGGTTTTGTACGGGAGAAATTATCTCTGACCAAGGTTTAATGTTGACCAACCACCACTGTGGATTTGGTGTTATTCAAGAAAATTCAACAGAAGAGCACAATTATCTAGACGATGGTTTTTGGGCAATGAAAAAAGCAGACGAATTACCTGCTGGTTTTTCAGTTTCATTTTTAGTAAGAATGGAAGATGTTTCTAAGGCTGTAAATGCACTATTGAATGAGGGCATGACCCTTGCTGATCGTGCAAAAGCAGTTCGTAAAATTTCTGACTCTTTGCAAAAAGCAGCTGTTGGAGAATCTGATTACACGGCTAATGTAAAGTCTTTTTACAATGGAAATGAGTTTTACTTATTTGTATATGAAACATTTCAAGATGTTCGTTTGGTTGGAGCTCCTCCATCATCGGTAGGTAAATTTGGTGGCGATACTGACAACTGGATGTGGCCTCGTCAAACAGGTGACTTTAGCATGTTTAGAGTATATGCCGACAAAGACAACAAACCTGCAGAATATAGCGAAGACAACAAACCATATACTCCAAAGCACTCTTTACCAATTTCTTTAAAAGGAGTTCAGCCTGGAGATTTCTCAATGATTTTTGGTTACCCAGGAAGTACAGATCGTTATTTAACTTCTGAAGGAATTAACTACGAGCTTGAAGTAAGACAACCTGCTTCAGTGAAGTTGAGAAGACAAGTATTGGATATGTACCAAATTGGAATGGATAAGAGCGAAAAAACTCGTATTCAATATGCTTCTAAATTTGCTAGTGTTGCCAATTATTGGAAATATTTCATTGGCCAGCAAGCAGGTTTGAAAAGACTGAAAGTATATGATAAGAAAAAAGCAGAAGAAGATGCTTTAGCTGCTTGGATTGAAAAAGATGAAGCACGTAAGAAACTATATGCAGGTGTTATTGATGGGTTCAAAACCGGATATGACAACATGAAAGAAGCAAACAGAGTTAGAGTGTATTTGAACGAAGCAATTTTTAGAGTTGAAGCTATTGCGTACTCTTTCCAATTCTCAGGATTAAAAGCAGCTTTAGAATCTGATAATGAAACATCAACTAAACAAACAACTGAGAGAATTAGTAGTGGTTTAGATGCTCATTTTAAGGATTATGATATGTCGATTGATAGAAATGTATTTGCTGCTATGATGAAAGCATACAGTGAAGACATTCCTAAAGATAATCAACCAGAAGATTTCAAGAAAATGATCGCGAAATACAAAGGGGACTTTAATAAAATGGCAAACGTTATGTATGCTAAATCAATTTTTGCAAGTAAAGCTAAAGTGACTGCTTTTATAGCAAAACCTTCGGCAAAAGTATTAGCGAAAGATCCAATCTTTATGGTTCAATCTTCAATTATTGGTCATTATAGATCAAAAATACGCCCTATAGTTTCAGCTGAAAACGAAGGACTTCAGCGTTCAAAAAGGCTTTTTGTGAAAGGTTTAAGAGAAATGAATTCTGATAAAGTGTATGCTGCAGATGCAAATTCAACCATGCGTTTTACCTACGGACAAGTTGGAGGTTACGAACCAAAAGATGCAGCAACGTACAGCCACATTACAACTGCTC
Organism: uncultured Flavobacteriales bacterium; assembly: GCA_913059105.1. Taxonomy (GTDB): domain Bacteria; phylum Bacteroidota; class Bacteroidia; order Flavobacteriales_E; family Vicingaceae; genus NORP294. The sequence continues at coordinate 2,776 of CAJXRL010000026.1, read as the reverse complement.
AAGGAATTTTGGAAAAAGAAGATCCGACAAATCCTGAGTTTGTTGTTCCAGCTAAGTTGAAGAAGTTAATTCAAGATAAAGATTATGGACAATATGCTGACAAAAATGGCTCATTGGTAGTAAACTTTATTGCGAACAACGACATCACGGGAGGAAACTCTGGTAGTCCAATGATTAACGGAAACGGAGAATTAATTGGAACTGCTTTTGACGGTAACTGGGAAGCTATGAGTGGTGATATTGCTTTCGAACCAAAATTACAGCGTACAATTGGTGTTGACATCCGCTATACTTTGTTTATTATTGACAAGTATGCTGGTGCATCACATTTAATTGACGAAATGAAATTGGTGAGATAATCTGCCAAATCAAATTTTAGAAAAGCCCTTTCATATTTGTTGACACTTCGACTCCGCTCAGTGTGACAAATTAATGAAAGGGCTTTTTTAGTATAACACAAACTCATGAGTCAGATAATCTATATTCAATTCTTAAGCGAAGGAACTATTTCATTTAGACACGCTTCGACTCCGCTCAGTGTGACAAATTAATGAAAGGGCTTTTTGTTTATTTCGATTCACTTCCAAACTGCGTGCAGTTGATTAGTATGACTCCGCTACCGCACAATTACATCGTGTGTTCGTTGAAAACGAAGAGCAACTCTAAGGAATAAAAAGACAACCTAATATTATCAATCTAACAAGGTGCATCTCAACTCTGCTCAACAAACCTAATAAGGCTTTTTGTTGCACACAATTTCAGCTTTACTTACTTTCACTTTTGAATGGCAAAGATTAAAAATGTAATTCAATCAACTCTTGGAAAGTCAGCTTCTAGCTTATCTACTAGTATGTTATTGAAACTTACTCAGCAAAACTCTGTATTGCCTTTTTATCATGCCATTGCGGATCAACAATTGCCTCACATCAAGCATTTGTACCAAGTTAAATCTTCGAAAGAATTTAGTGCTGATTTAGACTTCTTGTTGCGAAACTTTGAACCAGTTGGTTTGGAGCAATTTTTAGAGTTAAAAAGCAATCCAGCTAAAACTAAAAAGCCGTACTTCCTTCTAAGTTTTGATGATGGACTCCGTGAGGTGAAAGACGTTATTGCACCCATTCTTAAATCAAAAGGAATTCCTGCTGTCTGCTTTTTAAATTCAGACTTTGTAGATAATAAAGCGCTATTTTTTAGATACAAAGCAAGTTTGTTAATTGAGGAGGTCCAGCGAAGCAACTCCATCACAGACGCTGCCATTGACTTTTTTCAAACAGAAGATATTGTTGTAAAGTTGTTAGACATAAAACACCATGAACAAGAGCAATTGAATCAATTTGCTAAATATATTGATTTCAATTTTACGACCTTCTTGGAAAAAAAACAACCCTATTTGAATACCGCAGAAGTGTTGGAGTTAAAACAGCAAGGATTTGATTTTGGAGCACACAGTGCCAATCATCCAGAGTACCAATACATTCCAATTGAAGAACAATTACAGCAGAGTTTAGATAGCTTAGATTACATAAAAGACGAATTAGGGATTCATCCACTTAGTTTTTCTTTCCCTTTTACAGATTTTGGAGTCTCTGAACAGTTCTTTACTGAGCTGAATAAAGAAGCTCAGGTTGTTGCTACTTTTGGTTGCGCAGGCATGAAAGAAGACAGTATTTCAAATCACTTTCAGCGTATCGCTTTTGAAGAAAAAGGACTGACCGGGAAAGAGATATTGCATTCTGAAATGTTGTACTATTTGATGAAGCGGCCACTTGGTAAAAACAAGATAAATAGAACATAATGGAAATTATTTCGCTCAACAAAGCAGGATTATTGGAATACGTGAATTCACCTTCATTTGAAGCAGAAGAGAACCTTCCAATAAGTTTTCATAGAGCTATTTCTCATGCCAATAATCCACGAGCAAACGTGAATGATGTCTTAATGATTTTTGCGAAAGAAGGTAGAGAATTAGTGGGATACATGGGACTTTTACCAGACTTGCTTTTTGCACCAAACCAACCCATTGTTAAAATTGGTTGGATTAGCTGTGCATGGGTCAAAGAAAGTCATCGTGGTAAAGGAATTACAGGTCAGTTATTTAGGGAAGCCCATTTTAAGTATAACGGTAATCTATTGTGCACTGATTACGTACCTGTTACTAAAAAAATGTATGATTCAACAGGTTTTTTCATGGAGCGCCCACTTGTTAAACAAGGTGTCAGATTGTACGTAAAATCTGACCTTCAAACCATTTTACCTTCAAAATCAAATCTATTCAGAAAGAATTCCTATTTACTAAGAGCACTTGATGCTGCGGCCAATAGTGTATTGAGCATGTACACGTCTAGTTTGTCCTTCCCTATTGATCATTTGAATTTAGAAGAAGTGAGCGAAGTAGACAATGAGATTGAGTCGCTAATTATAAAAGCCAATGGCAAAGACTATTTTCAGCGCAAAAAACGTGAACTCAATTGGGTGTTAAAAGAACCTTGGGTGCTGCGGAACGATGACAAAGCTGTATTGCATCAAAAATATTATTTCAGTTCTTCGGATCAGCTTTTCGAAAATCGTTTGTTCAAGCTGAAGGATAAGGATGGGAATTTGAAAACCTTCTTCTTTTTCACCAATAGAAATGGCGCAGTGAAACTGCCTTATTTTTATTCGGACAAAGCAATTGGAGATTCAGTAAAAATCATCAATCACCTGCTGCAAAAATGGAATGCCAAAGTATTTACCACCTGTCTCTTATACACATCTGACGCTGCCGACGATCTACTCT
>CAJXRL010000025.1 GCA_913059105.1 uncultured Flavobacteriales bacterium | reverse complement strand
TAGATCGTCGGCAGCGTCAGATGTGTATAAGAGACAGGAAATGGTAATAGTTTCTGTGATCCATGTCATTTCACTATCAGTTTCTTTTCCTTGAACAGACAAACCAGCTATAGCTCGATTGTCTTCCACTCGCCATAAATCAGCACCAGCGTCGTTGCTCAAAGTCCAATCGACCCCTGCTGGGGGATTGTTGTTATCGACAGCAGTTCTATCATTATCGGAATAACCTGTTTCAAAATCATCAGACCAAATGGTAATTTGGGCTTGAAGGTCAATGCAAGAGATTCCTAGAAGAAATACGGAAATACTAATAACTCTTAATAACATGATAATGAGAATCTTGAATACTTAATAAGCTGCAAAAATATTATACGATTATAGAAATAAAAAGTTTTCATTCATGTTTTTTAAATTTATTAGCTCGAATTGTCAGAATACATACAACAAAAAGGGAGAAGTAAAAGGGCTAGTTTGAATAGTCTTGCTTTTCTGAATTGATCAGATAGTACCCAGGGCCGGGTTAAGCTAAAGCTTTCTCCGGATTTAGTCGATCAGTGGATCAAATCACCAAGCCAATGGCTTGAAATATCTTATTCTTACAAATAAAAAAAGCGAGCATTTTTAATTTGCTCGCTTAAGATATCTTTTTTGTGATTTAATCAGATAGTACCCAGGGCCGGAGTCGAACCGGCACGCCCGAAGGCATTGGTGTTTGAGACCAACGCGTCTACCAATTCCGCCATCCGGGCAATTTGAATTGGAGCGTCAAAATTATTGATTTTTTTTAGTCTGAAGAATATATTTTATTTTTATTGCTTCATTAATTCGTAAACTATTGTGGGCGCTGATAAAAATTGATATTTTTGCGCTCCTTTTTACAGCAGGAAATTATGTCAAGCAAAGTAAAAATATTTTCAGGATCAGGTACCAATGTGTTAGCACATAGTATAGCTAAAAGCTTTGGTGTTGAGTTAGGTAAAACATCATTGAACCGGTTTTCTGATGGAGAGTTTCAACCAGCATTTGAAGAGTCGGTAAGAGGTTGTGACGTTTTTATCGTTCAATCAACTAACCCTCCAACGGAGAATATGTTCGAATTGTTGTTAATGATTGATGCAGCCAAAAGAGCTTCTGCAAGAAGAATTATTGCGGTAATTCCTTACTTCGGTTTTGCAAGACAAGATAGAAAAGATGCGCCTAGAGTGCCAATCGGATCTAAATTAATGGCAAATATGTTAACCGCTGCAGGCGTTACTCGTGTTATGACCATGGATTTACATGCAGATCAAATTCAAGGATTTTTCGAAGTTCCAGTTGACCATTTGTACGCTTCGGCAATTTTTACTGAGGCATTAAAAGAGATGAATTTACCAAACTTGGTAATGGCATCTCCAGATATGGGCGGTTCTAAAAGAGCTTATGCCTACGCTAAATATTTTGAAACTGAGGTTGTGGTTTGTTACAAGCAACGTAAGAAAGCCAATAGCATTGATAAAATGTTTTTAATTGGCGAAGTAGAAGGGAAAGATGTTATGTTGGTTGACGACATGATTGATACTGCTGGAACATTAACCAAGGCTGCCGATATAATGATGGAAAAAGGAGCAAATTCTGTAAGAGCAATTTGTACCCATCCAATATTATCTGGAGAAGCATACAATCGAATCGAGAATTCTAGAATAACTGAATTATTGGTAACCGATACAATTCCACTGAAGCATCAAAGCGATAAGATCAGAGTGATCTCTGTTGCTGATTTATTTGCTAAAGTGATTTACAAAGTACATTCTTATGAGTCTATAAGCTCATACTTTATATTTTAATTAATTAAACCTTAAAAATAGATATATGAAATCTGTTCAATTAGAAGCTACAAGCCGAAGTGAAGTGCGTAAAAAATCTGCACTTAATGCACTAAGAAAGGAGGGTAGAATTCCAGCCGTTTTATATGGTGGCAAAGACAATGTAAATTTCCACGTAGGAGAAATCGCTTTTTCAAAGCTAATCACTACTCATGAAGTATACTTTATTGATTTAAATTTTGGTGACAAAACAACCAAAGCAGTTATAAGCGACGTTCAGTTTCACCCGGTGACTGATAAAGCTATCCATATTGATTTTATGGAAGTTTTTGAAGACAAGCCGGTAACAATTGCCATTCCAGTGACGTTCACAGGAACCTCGAAAGGAGTATTAAACGGTGGTAAGCGAAGAGAGAAATTGAGAAAAATGGTTTTGAGAGCATTACCATCTGATCTACCTGAAGTTGTGTCAATCGATGTGACAGAAATGAAAATTGGAGACTCAATTAAAGTAAAAGATATTACTTTAGACAAAGTTGAATGTTTAGATAACGAAAACTCTGTAATAATTGCTGTTAAAACTTCTAGAGTCGCTGTTGACGAAGATGAAGAAGTAGTAGCTGAAGAAGGAGCAGAAGCTGCAACTGAAGAAGCTGCTGCAGAATAATATAATAAATGAAGTATTTGATTGTAGGACTTGGTAACATTGGTGCTGAGTATGAAAATACAAGACATAATATTGGATTTAAAACATTGGATGCCCTAGTTAAGGCATCCAATGTTGTTTTTAGCCCGAACCGTTTAGGCGATACGGCGGAAATTAAACACAAGGGGCGGAAACTTTTGCTGGTGAAACCTTCTACTTACATGAATTTAAGTGGAAAGTCGGTGAACTACTGGATGCAGGCCGAAAAAATTCCATTAGAGAGAGTATTAATCATAACCGATGACTTAGCATTGCCATTTGGTGCGCTGAGGTTGAAGAGTAAAGGCAGTGATGGGGGGCATAATGGCTTGAAAAGCATTAACGAAGTACTAGGGGTTCAAAATTACGCGAGACTTCGATTTGGTGTAGGAAATGAATTTTCTAAAGGCAAACAAGTAGATTATGTCTTAGGAGAATGGTCTGCTGAAGAAGACGAAAAATTAGAAGAACGCTTGGATAAATGCGGTCAAATTATTAAAGCTTTTTCGGTCAATTCGTTGGGTCGTGTAATGAGTGACTTTAATGGGAAGTAATTACTGAATATCAAACTCATCAGCATCCATTCCAACAGGGAATTTTTTTCTGAACTGATATAAGTCTTCTAAGCACAATTCTATAGTTTTAGTCTCTTCTGTCTGATTTGCAGCTTTCCAAAGTAGCTCACCTTTTGGGTCAATGATCATTGAGTTTCCAATACAATTTATGCCTTCCCCATCAATTCCAATTCTATTTACCGCGGCTACATAGCTTTGGTTTTCTATAGCACGGGCGTACAATAATTTTTCCCAAGCTGCAATTCGCACTTCTGGCCAATTGGCAACGTAAAGTAGTAAATCATATTCTTGTTTTTTGTTTCTGCTCCATACCGGAAAGCGTAAATCATAGCATATTTGTGGGCAAATTTTCCAGCCTTTTAACTCAACTATTAGTCGTTCACCGCCGTCTTTGAAATGGTTATGCTCATTTCCCATTCTGAATAAATGGCGTTTATCATACTTCTCATAAGTTCCGTCAGGTCTCATCCAAATGAATCGGTTGAAAATTTGACCTTCTTCTTTTAAAATGGCACTTCCAGCAATTACCGCATTTTTGTTTTGAGCCATTTCGGCCAACCAAGTCATGGTTTTTCCATTCATTGGTTCGGCTAGTTTTTCAGAATTCATGCTAAATGAAGTGCTGAAAGTCTCAGGCAAAACGATAAGGTCAGTTTCGCCTACGAGTTTCATTTTTTCAGTAAAAGCGTTAAGATTTGCATCTATATTTTCCCAAACTAAATCTGATTGTATGACGCTAATTGAAAGGTTTTGCATCATATAAAAATAAGCTTAAATGGAATTAATAATCTCGGCTGCTTTTAGCAGAGTTTCATCTTTTTTAGCAAAACACAAGCGAAGCACTCTTCGATCAACTTTTTTATTGTAAAAAACAGATGTAGGAATCGTTGCTATTTTATGCTCCTTTGTGAGGCGTTCAGCAAATTTAATGTCGTTTTCTTCTGAAATTTTAGAGTAATCAAGCAATTGGAAATAACTTCCAGCTGTTTCACCCAATTGAAAACGAGAGTCTTTAATTGAGTTTCTAAATAAATTTCGCTTTTGCTGATAGAATTCTTTTAACTCTAAATGGTCGTTCAAACTAACTATGTATTCTGCATAAGCTTGCTGAGTAGGAGTGTGAACTGAAAAAACATTGTATTGGTGTGTTTTTCTGAATTCTTTCATCAATTCTGCTGGGGCGAGGCAGTAACCTATTTTCCAGCCTGTGGTATGATACGTTTTCCCAAAAGAAGAAATAATGAAACTTCTCTCTGCTAATTTCGGGAACCGTGCAACGCTTTGATGGTCGTAACCATCGAATATAATATGTTCGTATACTTCATCGCTTAAAACTAAGATATCAGACCCCTGGATCAGTTTTTCCAGCTTCTGCATGTCTTGAGCAGTCATTATAGTTCCGGTTGGATTATGTGGAGTATTGATGATAATCATCTTGGTTTGTTGATTAATCACCTTTTTAACTTGTTCCCAATCAATTCGATATTCGGGACCTTGTAATTCAATGTGAATTGCTTTTGCTCCTACAAGATCAATAGCAGGCTCATAACAATCGTAAGCGGGGGTAAATATGATTACCTCGTCATCTTCCGAAACAGTTGCTAGAATCGCTGTGAAGATAGCTTGTGTCGCACCTGCTGTAATTGTTATTTCTGTTTCCGGATGATAAACTCCAGTGTATAATTCTTCTGTTTTTTTAGCGATAGTTTCTCTTAAACTCAATAAGCCAGGCATAGGGGCATATTGATTCATTCCTGAGTTCATAGCTTTTGTAACAAGCTCTGTTAGTTTTGGCGAACAGTCAAAATCTGGAAAGCCCTGGGATAAATTCAGGGCTTTTTCTTTAGCGGCCAAAGCCGACATTTTTGAAAATATGGTTGTACCTACTTTAGGAAGTTTACTTTTTATGCGGGCACTCAGTTTTGGCATTCAATATTATTTACTTATTGCTGCTGAAAGAAATTCTCTGTTCATTCTTGCAATGTTCTCTATAGAAATTCCTTTTGGGCATTCTACTTCGCAAGCACCAGTGTTAGAACAAGGACCGAAACCTTCTTTCTCAGCTTGTTTCACCATGTTTAATACTCTATCTTTTGCTTCAACCTGTCCTTGCGGTAATAAAGCATATTGAGAAACCTTTGCAGCAACAAATAAAGAAGCCGATGCATTTTTACAAGCTGCAACACAGGCTCCACAACCAATACAAGCTGCGGAATAAAATGCCTCATCAGCATTTTCTTTATTAATAGGAATAGAGTTAGCGTCTTGTGTATTACCTGAGGTATTTACAGAAATGTAACCACCTGCATGTTGAATACGATCAAAGGCACTTCTATCTACCATTAAATCTTTAATAACAGGGAAAGCTTTAGCTCTAAATGGCTCAATGTAAATTGTTTCTCCATCTTGGAAAGAACGCATGTGCAATTGGCAAGTTGTTACCAATTTCGCTGGGCCGTGCGGCTCACCATTAATGTAAAGTGAACAAGATCCACAGATTCCTTCACGACAATCATGATCAAAAGTTACAGGGCTTTCACCCTTCTCAATTAGACCGCCATTTAAGATGTCTAACATTTCTAAAAAAGAACTGTCAGGAGAAATATCGTTTAACGGATATGTCTCTAAACTACCTTTGGCATTGCCATTTTTCTGACGCCAAATTTTTAATGTTAAGTTCAATGTTTTTGCTGCTGACATACTCTACTATTTATATGAACGAGTTTTTAACTCTACATTTTCAAATTCTAAATTTTCTTTATGAAGTACTGCATCTGAGGGTTTTCCAGTATATTCCCAAGCAGAAACATGAGTAAATTCATCGTCTCTTCTTAATGCTTCCCCATCTTCAGTTTTATACTCTTCACGGAAATGACCACCGCAAGACTCTTCTCTTTCCAGTGCATCTCTCGCAAACAATTCACCTAATTCTAAGAAATCGGCTACTCTTCCTGCTTTTTCAAGCTCTTGATTTAGCTCATCGGCTCCACCTGGAACTCTAACGTCTTTGTAGAACTCATCTCTTAAAGTCGCAATTTCAGAAATCGCTTCGTTCAACCCTTCCGTTGTTCTTGCCATTCCTACTTTGTTCCACATAATTAACCCTAATCTTTTGTGGAAATAGTCTACTGTTTTCGTTCCATTGTTATTTATTAAATGAGCAATTTCATCCTTCGCCTTTTTTTCTGCTATTGCAAATTCAGGTGAGTCGGTTGAAATTTTACCTGTTCTAATGTCATTTGCTAAATAATCGCCAATAGTGTATGGCAATACAAAATATCCATCAGCTAGGCCTTGCATTAATGCAGAAGCTCCCAATCTGTTTGCTCCGTGATCTGAGAAGTTTGCTTCTCCAATGGCGTACATTCCTTCTACATTGGTCATTAAATTGTAATCAACCCAAAGACCACCCATGGTGTAATGCACTGCTGGGTAAATTCTCATTGGTGTTTTGTATGGATTGTCATCGGTAATTTGCTTGTACATATCGAACAAGTTACCATACTTGTTTTCAATTACTTTTGCGCCGAGTGAAGTCACTTCTTCTTTCGAAGCATTGGAAATTCCTTTTACAAGAACTTCTTCTTTGCCGTAGCGTTGAATCGCGGATGCAAAATCTAAGAAGACACCTTCATTTGTGTCGTTTGCCACTACTCCATATCCTGCATCACATCTTTCCTTAGCTGCTCTGGAGGCTACATCTCTAGGAACTAAATTCCCAAAAGAAGGATATCTTCTTTCTAAGTAGTAATCTCTATCTTCTTCTTTAATGTCAATAGCTTTCAGTGTTCCTTTTCGAACAGCGTCAGCATCCTCTAATTTTTTAGGCACCCAAATTCTTCCATCATTTCTCAAAGACTCTGACATTAAAGTCAGTTTCGATTGCTGAGTTCCGTGAACCGGAATACAAGTTGGGTGAATTTGAGTGTAGCAAGGGTTCGCAAAATGAGCTCCTTTTTTATGCGCTTTCCACGCAGCAGTTACATTTGAACCCATTGCATTTGTAGAAAGGAAAAATACATTTCCATATCCTCCTGAACCTATTACAACTGCATGTGCAGAATGTCTTTCAATTTCACCAGTTACTAAATCTCTTGCAATAATTCCTCTTGCTTTACCACCAACGATAACTACATCTAGCATTTCGTGGCGGTTATACATTTGGATTTTACCCTTCGCAATTTGGCGATTCATTGCTGAATATGCTCCTAAAAGCAATTGTTGACCCGTTTGGCCTTTGGCGTAGAAAGTTCTAGAAACTAGCACACCACCAAATGAACGGTTGTCTAATAATCCACCGTAGTCTCTCGCAAAAGGAACTCCTTGCGCAACACACTGGTCAATAATGTTAGTAGATACTTCTGCTAATCGGTAAACGTTTGCTTCTCTTGAACGGTAATCTCCACCCTTAATGGTGTCGTAAAACAGTCTATGAGTTGAATCGCCGTCTCCTTGGTAATTCTTTGCTGCATTAATTCCACCTTGAGCCGCAATAGAATGTGCCCTTCTTGGAGAATCTTGATAACAAAATGCTTTTACATTATAACCTAATTCAGCCAAAGTAGCAGCTGCAGAACCTCCAGCTAATCCTGTACCAATTACAATAACATCTATGTTACGTTTGTTAGCAGGGTTAACTAAGTTAATGTTGTTTTTATAGTTTGTCCATTTATCTTTTAATGGACCTTCAGGTATTTTTGAATCTAATTGTGACATACAGAAATAGATTAATGACTAGAGTTAATAAAATGGAAAAGAGCAATAAAAATGAACCCTAGCGGAATCATTACAGCATAAATATTTCCAAGTAATTGTATTGTCGGAGCGAATTTTCTATTCTTAAATCCAACCGATTGGAAGGAAGATTGAAAACCATGCAAAAGGTGTAGTGCTAGGAAAATAAAAGCCAAACAATAAATCCCAATACGAGCAGGATCGACAAATTTATGTTGCAGTTCAGTAAAATATCGAAAACCGCTTTCTCCGGCCAATTTTCCACTCATGTCTCCATCTATAAATTTTGTTTTTATCTCTGGAACCCAGAAGTCATAGAAATGAAGACCTAGAAATAACATGACCATAATTCCTGTAATGATCATGTTTCTGCTCATCCAAGAGGAGTTTGCTTTGGCATTGTTGAATGCATACTTAATTGGTCGAGCATTTCTGTTTTGGAGTTCAATAACTATTCCCATTCCTAAATGGAGAATAACACCAAACATTAGCACCGGTTGCATCAAGAATTGAATGAAAGGGTTCGTTCCCATAAAGTGAGATACCTCATTAAAGGTATCAGGGCTTATGACCGATAAAAAGTTGATAACGAAGTGTTGTAACAGAAATATCAGGAGGAATAAACCTGATAGAGCCATTAAAACTTTTCTAAAAATGGATGTTTTCGAATTTTCCATGCTTCTCTAGGAGTAAATAATTATTAGATATTCAAGGCTGCAAAGGTAACCCTTGAAGTGATTATAACAAAGGTTGAAATGACGTCTAAACTATTTAGAGACATTCTTAATAAGAACAAATTCGGTATATTTCAAAAATAACAACAGAAGGTCAAATTAGTTTTCGAAAAATAAAAAATGGCCCTATCAAATGAATGATAGGACCATTTCTCGCATAATAGAAGAAATTAATGGATAACCACCGTTTCAACTCTATTTTCTGATTCGTTTTGCAATGAAATATAATAAACTCCTTTTTCTAGGTGAGTAAAATTAAATTGCTTTGTTTCCTTTCCATTAATGGTTGGTTGTTCCGAGTGAATCAATTGGCCTAATGCATTTCGAATAGTAAGTAGGAAAGTGCTTTTTTCATTGGTTTTATATGTTAAACTGAACTCCCCATTTGATGGGTTTGGATGAACTGATATAATCAAGTTACTATCCACCGCAGTTTTTAAACCAGTAGGAACTGGTAGATTTCCCATATTCAATCTAATCACAGGATTTTGACGGACCCAACTCCATCCTGCTGGAGCACTTGCTATGTCAACGAAACAAGTTACGTCGTCTTGAAAAGGCAAAGATGATGCATCTTCATAAACTTCAAAACTGTTGCCGCCGTTTGTATTGGTGACTTCCCAGCCGACAACATACTGCCCTGAATCTAATCCATTTACTATAGCTGTACCGTTATCTAATCGTAATGTCAATAATGTATCAATAGCCAGAATGGTATAAGGAATAAAAGAAGTTGCTACTAAACCTGTAAAAGCTGCGTTTACAGTAATAGCGTTTTCATCAAATGACCAAATTCTTGGTAATATTTCAACACCAAGATTAGCCGAGTCATTGGACACAGCGAACGTTATAGATGTTGGGATTTTTCTTGTACCGCCATTTCCCGTTCTTGATTCTATAATGTACATAGTGCCAAATTTGTCACCTATAGCAGTCCCAGCTCCTTGGTAATCTCCGGGACCTGTTCCTCCTCCATATCCATTATCATCTCTCGCGAAAATAGTGTCAGAAGTAGTAAATGTATGACTGTAGGTTTCATTGCCAAGATTTTCGTCAATACTGTCAGAGTTGGATATTATATCGACTCGAAATTCTCCTAGAACTAGTGGCACAAAAAGCGGCGAATTGTAAACTGCACTATCTAATTGATAAGGATTGAGTGTTACGGAAGAGGAAGAAACGTTAAGTACATTTCCTAACCCAGGATTTCCCATAGGATCTTTAACATGTATAAAGTCTCCTTCTAAATGAACTCCGGTTAAGGTATTACATCCATTATTATAATTGACTCCCGATAATCGAAGTGGGGTAAATAGATCGTAAGGGATTTGGCTATAGAATGGGTTAAATGTATAATCATAATTGAATCCAGGGTTTGCTCTTCGTATCTCTAAATCATTTTTCGGCCCTTCTATTATGGCAAAATCATCAATCATCCAATAGTAATGAGTCATGCCTTCAGCAAGAATTCTAACCTTTATACTAGTTGCATTAGCTGCGGCGGAACTTATATTAATTGTGTTGGTCATTGTTCCGCTAGCAGCATTAATTGCGATAGCATTTGACGCATCATAACCTGTCCATGTTACAAAGTTATCTGTACTTACATGAAGTTCTAATCTACTTGAACTAGAACAGCAATACCTAAGCGATTGCTGATACTTTACCCAAACATTGCATAAACCATTTGGGTTTGCTCCATTCTTAGTTAAGTCAATCGAACCTGATAGAATAGATGTGTACATAGCAACAGCTCCAGTTGGAGGGATAGGAGTATTGAAAAACCCAGCATTTAGAACCATAAAGCCATTACTAGCTGTGGTAGAGCTAAAAGTAGGCACATTTAGTGAAAACGCTCCTGGTGTGTAAACTGTATCCCACCTCCAACCGAAAGGGTTGGGATTGTTGTTTACCACACTCCATCCTACAGGCAGCCCGCCATTAAAATCTTCATAAATAAGGGTGTCACCAAAAGCTTTTGAATTAATTTTTGAAGCCTTTAAAAAGTCTGGGTCGACAGTTTTTGGAGTGCTTGATAAAGCTGCTTGTACTTGAGGAATGTTAAATTTTTGCTGGGCTATGTTTTGGGAATAGCCAAAGAAAGAGCAGATTAAAAAGCTCGATAACATAAAGTGTTTCTTTTTCATAATTGTAAGTTTTAAGTACTAGGTCAAAAGAAAGCAAGAGCTTAAGGCTTTTCTAGGGCAAATTCATAATTGAGGCATTTGAGTTCATAGTTAAATGAAAAAGCCCCATTCTAAAAATAGAATGGAGCTTTCAACTTGTGTTTAATTAAGAAATTTCTCTTGCTATAAGGTTAAAGCATATTTATTGTACAACAACCTTCTTTATAATTTTCTCAGCACCATTCTCAAGGCTTACAAAGTAAAGACCTTTTTCGAATTGTGTTAAATCCATTTGTTCAGTAACAGTTCCATTTACAGTGATTACATCAGTGTAAACTACTTGTCCTAACATGTTTCTTACATTCAAATTGTATGTTACAACTTCTTTAGATGTAACAGTCATTTTGAATAAACCCTTGTTAGGATTAGGAGCAATAGTGAACTCAGTAGATGAATTAGAAACACCTTTCAAACCAGTTGGAATTGGAAGTGATGACATGTTCAATCTAATTACTGGGTTTTGAGGAACCCATGTCCAACCCGCTACAGTGTTAGCTAAGTCCATGAAACAAGTTACATTGTCTTGGAATGGTCTAGATGAAGCATCTTCAAACACTTCAAATTGTTTAGTTCCCAATTGGAAGTTTGTTACTTCCCAACCAACTACATATTGTCCTGAATCCATACCAAGAGTAGTTGCTGGTCCAAAATCTAAAGGAAGAGTTAATAATGTATTTGTATCAGAGGCTAATACCGTATAAGGAATAAAAGAAGAAGCTACTAAACCTGTAAACGCTGCGTCTACTGTAGCAGAATCTTCATCCCATGACCAAATTCTTGGCAATATCTCTACACCAATATTGTCTACATCGTCAGAAACAGCAAAAGTAATTGAAGTAGGAATCGTATGCACTCCATTACCTGTTCTAGATTCAACAATGTACATAGTTCCAAACTTGTCTCCATTTGCAGTTCCACCACCTTGGTAATCCCCAGGGCCAGTTCCACCACCATATCCGTTATCATCTCTAGCAAATACAGTATCAGAAGTTATGAAAGTTTGACTATAAATTTCATTTCCTAGGTTTTGATCAACACTATCAGATGTAGCAATCATGTCTACTCTAAATTCACCTAAAGCAGGAGGAACAAATCTTGGAGAGTTTGTTACTACGTAATCTGCAGTATCTCTTGTATTTCCTGATTGCAATGGTAATAATGAAGAACTAGTAGAGTATACAAGACCAAGTCCTGTATTAGGTAATCCAGAAGTATCTGATGTATGGAAGATGTCTCCTTCAATTCTAACTCCAGTTAAATTATTAGAGCCGTTGTTGTATACTTCACCTGACAATGGAAGTGGTGGGAATAAATCGAAAGGGATTTGACCATAAAAAGGGTTGAATGCATAGTCAAAGTTGAATTCCAAATATGGTGTTCTCAACTCCATATCATTCTCTGGTCCTTCAATTACAGCAAAATCATCAATCATCCAATAATAATGAGAGTTAGCTGAAGATAAGAATCTTATCTTAATATCTGTCTCGAGAGCAGCAGAAGTACTAATATTGATTACATTGGTACCAGCAAATGCGCCATTTACAGCAATATCATTTGTAGCATCGTATTCAGTCCATGTTACAAAGTTATCCGAACTTACATGAAGTTCCAATTTGTTTGAACCGTTACAGCAATATCTAACTGCTTGCTGATACGTTACCCAAACGCTAGGTATGCCGCCTGGATTAAGTCCTCCGCTTGTAAGGTTTATATTTTCTGATTCAAAATATGTATCCATAGGAACCGCTCCTGTTGTAGGAATAGGAGTGTTAAAGAAATCTGCTGTTAATACCATAAATCCATTTGCTGCAGTAGTTGAAGCGATGGTAGGAACATTTGTAGAAAATTGACCTGCTACGTAAGTTGTATTCCAAACCCACTGAAAGTTGTTTGGGCTATTATTAACTACGCTCCAGTTTAATGGCAAGGCGCCGGCAAAATCTTGGTAATACAAGGAGTCTCCAAAAGCTTTTGAATTGAACTTTGATTTTTTTAAAAAATCAGGATCAAGTGATTTTGCTTCTGATGATAAAGCTGCAGGGGGAGCGAAGCTAGTCATGTTTGTATTGCTCAATTTGTTTTGAGCAAAAGCAAAACATGACGCTAAGACCAAGCCTGACAGTAAAAAGTAATTCTTTTTCATATTAAAAATTTAGTTAAACAATTATTTCAATTCATAAAGATAACAAATTTTTAATATTGAGCTCATCTTTTTAATGAATTGTGTCCTAAAAAAGACAATTGAAGTAGTCGTAATGTTTAAGTATACTCTTCAATTGAAGGGCAACTGCAAATTAGGTTGCGATCTCCATATGCATCGTCTACTCTTCTTACGCTTGCCCAGAATTTATTTCCTTTTTGCCCTTCCATTGGATAAGCGGCTTTAGATCTAGTATAGGGTAGATTCCATTCATCTGCAGTGCACATGTATTCTGGATGTGGTGCATTTTTTAAGACGTTGTTCTCTTTTTCAGAGTTTCCATCTTCAATCGATTGTATTTCTATTCGAATAGACTTCATTGCGCCAATGAAACGGTCTAATTCTTTTAGGCTTTCACTTTCTGTAGGTTCTACCATCAAGGTTCCGCCAACCGGGAAAGATACAGTAGGTGCATGGAAGCCATAATCAATTAGCCGTTTTGCTATATCCACGACTTCGATACCTGCCGATTGCTTGAAATGCCTGCAATCTAAAATCATCTCATGCGCAACAGTTTTGTTTTCGCCTTGATATAAAATTGGATAATCTCCCTCTAATTGCTGTTTGATGTAGTTTGCACTTAAAATAGCAGCCTCTGTAGACTTGCGCAAGCCTTCTTCGCCAAGCATTTTAATATATGCGTAAGAAATAAGTAAGACTAAAGCACTTCCGAACGGAGTTGCAGAAATTGCAGAAATTGCTTCTTTATCTCCAATTTGTACTACTGGATTGGAAGGTAAAAACGGAGCAAGGTGCTTTGCTACACCAATTGGTCCCATGCCTGGTCCACCACCTCCATGAGGGATAGCAAATGTTTTGTGAAGGTTGAGGTGACAGACATCTGCTCCAATATTTCCTGGACTAGTTAAACCAACTTGAGCATTCATATTGGCACCGTCCATATAAACTTGTCCACCGTGCTCATGAATTAAATCTGTAATTTCAATTACAGACTCTTCGAAAACACCATGAGTAGATGGATAGGTAATCATTAATGCTGCTAAATTATCTCTGTGCAATTCAACTTTTTCTTTTAAATCTTCCAGGTCTATGTTGCCTGCTTCGTCACATTTTGTAACAACAACTTTCATTCCTGCCATAACAGCACTAGCAGGGTTTGTGCCATGCGCTGATGAAGGAATAATTGCAATATTCCTGTGATGATCACCTCGACTTCTATGGTATGCTCTAATAACCATTAAGCCAGCATATTCTCCTTGTGCCCCGGAGTTTGGCTGCAACGATGTTTGGTAGAATCCTGTAATTTCAGATAAATCCCTTTCCAAGTTGTGCAGCATCTCCAAGTATCCTTCTGTTTGGTTTTGAGGTGCAAATGGATGAATGTTGGCAAATTCATTCCAGGTAAGAGGAAATAATTCTGTTGCGGCATTTAATTTCATGGTGCAAGAACCTAAAGGAATCATGCCATGCACTAAAGAAAAATCCTTGTTCTCTAAACGTTTTATATAACGCATCATTTCAGTTTCTGAATGATAGCTGTTAAAAACAGGATGTGTTAAGTAGCTGCTTGTTCTTTTTAGATTTGAATCAATTGTTGAATTTCCTTCAGCATTTTCAATCGAGCTAAATGATTTTCCTTTGAATTCAGCAAACAATTTAATTAGGTTATTCAGATCGCTGAACTCCACAGTTTCGTTAAAGCTAATTGCAAACTTCGTTGAACTTACTTTTCGAAGATTAATACTTTGCTCTGAGGCAAACGAAATAAGATCATCTACTTTGCCACTTGTATCTTCGATTAATAAAGTATCAAAGTAGCTTGAATTCAAAACGTTGTATCCGAAATTTTTAATTTCTTTTGCTAAAGTCGAAGCATAATTATGAATTCCTTCTGCGATTTTTTTAATTCCATCTTTTCCGTGGTAGACGGCATACATGCTTGCCATAACTGCAAGTAAGACTTGAGCAGTGCAAATATTTGAGGTTGCTCGGTCACGTTTAATATGTTGTTCTCTTGTTTGCAGAGCCATCCGCAATGCAGCATTACCATCCGTATCTACAGAAAGACCAATAATTCTTCCTGGAATGCTTCTTTTGTAACTATCTCTAGTGGCAAAATAAGCTGCATGCGGCCCACCAAAACCTAAAGGAATTCCAAATCGCTGAGTTGTGCCACAAACAATATCTGCTCCCCATTCTCCTGGTGAAGTGAAAAGCGCTAAACTCAATAAATCTGCCGCAACAGTTACCAAGGCTCCTTTTTCATGAATTTTAGTTGCAAATTCTTTGTAATCTTTTACTTCCCCGTTAATCGATGGGTATTGAAGTACAGCGCCAAAAATATCATCTGAAAAATCGTAAGTGGATGCATCTCCAATGATTAGTTCAATTCCAAGAGGTTCGCTTCTTGTTTTTAAAACGTCTAAAGTTTGTGGAAAGCAATCGTCTGCAACAAAAATCTTTTTAACGTTGGCCTTTTTTAATTCTTTTCCTCTTACGTTGTACATAAGAGTCATTGCTTCAGCCACAGCTGTTCCTTCATCAAGAAGAGAAGCATTTGCTAAGTCCATTCCGGTGAGGTCAGTCACCATAGTCTGGTAATTCAAAAGGGCTTCTAATCTACCTTGAGCAATTTCAGCTTGGTAGGGAGTATAAGCAGTATACCACGCAGGATTTTCTAAAATGTTTCTCTGAATTACCGCAGGAACTTTTGTGTTATAATAACCTAACCCAATATAGCTTTTAAAGACCTTATTTTTTGATGCAATTCCCTTTAAGTGAT
This sequence comes from uncultured Flavobacteriales bacterium, assembly GCA_913059105.1. Lineage (GTDB taxonomy): Bacteria > Bacteroidota > Bacteroidia > Flavobacteriales_E > Vicingaceae > NORP294. Next base: position 1,913 of record CAJXRL010000025.1, on the reverse strand, counting down.
TAATGTATTGGTATTCACTCATTGGTTGACTCAAGTTTAAAGGCTTTGCCAATCGAATTGAGTTTGGGATAGTTTTTGCAATTAAACCTTCAATGCTATCTTCTTTAATAGTTTTGAGCATTTGGGTTATGTCCTGATCATTTATTCCAATGTGTCGAGAACTGAAAGGAGCTGAAGTCATTTTCAAAAATTTAAGACTGCAAATATAATTTAAAGTTTATTTTATTCGCATCACATGATGCCGATGAAACGCATTAGAATAGATAAAGTTTTTTAATTACATTAGCTTTTGTTAAAACCCTTTTATCTAATTGTTTATGAAAAAATATTCTTTGTTTGCTCTTCTCTTTATACTTGGTTCATTTTATGCGAATTGCCAAGATACTCTGCGTTTATTAAATGGGAAAGTGATAGAAGTGTCAATAGGAAGTGTTTCTGAAGAAGTAATAACATTTCAGTTTAAAAACACTAAAAAGTCGAGTTTTCAAGAAAGAACTACAAATGAAATCTTTTCTTTTAAGAAAAATGGGCAAAAGGAAGTTCAAATTTATAAATACAACCCGGATAGAGGGAATGTATATAAAATTGAAGAGATGAAGAAGTTTATTTTGGGTGAACAACATGCAGATAAATATCATGGAAGTGTTTTGACCAAAGTATCAGCGATTGCAGTAGGTGCTGTTGCCGGATATTATGTTGCTGAAGGTGGAGGACTAATTGCTGCAAGTCCTATTGTATATTCTACGTTAATGATGATTCCGAGTGTTCATGTTCAAAAGAACAAATTCAACAGCGACTTGAGGCAGAATTCCCCTTATCGCCAAGGTTATTCTAGAGTTGCGAAAGGCAAGCGATTTTTAAACAATTTGGCGTATACAGCGATTGGAATGGTAGGGTCTTTTATCATTTTTGAATTAGCAGACTGAAACCCTAATTAGCCTTAAAAACTAGAATAAATAGAAATGTTAAAATTTGAAAAACAGATTGAATGACTTTTAATAACACGTATGGGTTTGCTGAAGAACTCGATAATAATGATGACTTGAGGGGATTTAGAAATGAATTTCATTTTCCTCAACATCATGGTAAAAACAAAATATACTTTACTGGCAATTCTTTAGGGCTAATGCCTAAAAAGGCAAAAGATGCACTGCAACAAGAATTGGACGATTGGGCTAAATTTGGTGTTGATGGACATTTTGATGCAAAAAATCCATGGTTTTCTTACCATGAACCTTTTAAAGCTAGCTTGGCAGAAGTCGTCGGCGCTAAGCCTTTGGAAGTAACTCCTATGGGAGGGCTTACTTCAAACCTTCACTTTTTAATGGTATCCTTTTATCAACCGAAAGGAAAACGAGTCAAACTGTTGTGTGAAGGAAAAGCTTTTCCTTCTGATCAATATGCATTGGAAACACAAGTGAAATTTCATGGTTTAGAACCAAGTGAGACGATTGTTGAGTTGCATCCAAGAGAAGGAGAAGTAGGAATAAGAAAAGAAGATATTCTTAGTAAAATAGAAGAGCTAGGGGATGAACTAGCTCTTATTATGATTGGAGGAGTGAATTATTACACTGGCCAAGTTTTTCCTATGGAAGAAATTACGAAGGCCGGTCATGGCGTGGGAGCTATTGTTGGTTTTGACTTAGCTCATGCTGCTGGAAATGTAAAATTAGAACTTCACAAGTGGGGTGTTGATTTCGCTGCTTGGTGCTCTTATAAATATTTAAACTCCGGGCCAGGAAGTGTTGCAGGTATTTTTGTTCATGAGAGACATTCTGAAAGTGAAGAATTAAAGCGGTTTGCAGGATGGTGGGGAACTCCCTCTGATGGCAGATTTAAGATGACAAAAGGATTTATACCAGCTCCTGTCTCTTATACACATCTCCGAGCCCACGAGACAGGCAGAAATCTCG
>CAJXRL010000024.1 GCA_913059105.1 uncultured Flavobacteriales bacterium | reverse complement strand
TCTACACAGAGTAGATCGTCGGCAGCGTCAGATGTGTATAAGAGACAGATTTTTGCTCAAAACGAATAGTTGAAAAAAATAATCCCACATGTTATAACTTCTGCCAATCTATTATGCGGTTGTCTAGCGATAACTCAAATTGCTGAAAGCAATTTACTAATTGCCTCCTTACTAGTTCTATTGGGCGCCTTTTTTGATTTTTTCGATGGTCTTGCTGCTAGGGTACTAAAGGTAGGATCTGAACTAGGTGCGCAATTAGATTCTTTAGCAGACATGATCACTTTTGGCCTTGTTCCTGCCTATTTAGCTTTTGAATGGTTAAATCAGCTAGATTATAGCATTTTGAACTATTCAGCGTTTTTAATTGCTATATTTTCAGCCGTTCGCCTTGCAAAGTTTAATATCGACGATCGCCAAAGCACTTCATTCATAGGTGTTCCAACACCTGCTAACGCACTATTTTGGATTTCCATTCCGTTGATATTTTGGCAAGTAGAGAACGACATTCATTTCATTTCCGCAGAATTTTTGCTCCCAATATTTAATTCATTCTATTTCATTATCGCCGCCATTCTCCTCTTCTCTTATCTTCTAATTGCCGAACTACCATTGCTTGCTTTAAAATTTAAGCACCTGAGATGGAAAGAAAATGAATTTCGAATTCTGTTAATTGTATTTTCAGTGGTTTTAATTTTCGTTTTTCTTTTCGCAGCAATTCCATTTATCCTACTTTTGTATCTGATTCTATCAATCATAGAAAATAACTTACAAGCAAAGCAATGAAGTTCAAAGCTGAAATCGACATCATGCCTTTAAAGGCTCTATTAGACCCTCAAGGAAAAGCAGTTACCTCAAGTTTAAAAAACTTAGACTTATCGGAAATTGATAATGTAAGAATTGGGAAACATGTTACTTTAGAAATTAATGCAGCAGACAACGCGGCAGCTGAAGCCAAAGTAGAACAAGCTTGTAAAAAGATTTTAGCGAATCACCTTATGGAAAGCTATACGTATCAAGTAGAAGCTCTTTAGGTAAAGTATACCATCATTCGCAGGTAGAAAAACACTTCCAATTTGTCGTGAGGTATTTTAACATATAGCTATTTCTTGCGGAATAAGGGATTGCGTTTCAATTCGAAATTCTTTCCCAAGTATACCTTTCTCACTTGTTCATCTGCTGCTAATTCCTCGGCAGTTCCAGCCTTTAAAATATTACCTTCGAATAATAAGTAGGTTCTATCTGTTATGGCTAATGTCTCATCCACATTGTGGTCAGTAATTAAGATTCCTATGTTCTTTTCTTTCAAAGAAGCAACAATCGCCTGAATATCTTCAACCGCAATAGGATCAACTCCTGCGAAAGGCTCGTCTAGTAAAATAAACTTTGGGTCTGTAGCTAAACATCGAGCAATCTCTGTTCTTCTTCTTTCTCCTCCTGAAAGTAAATCCCCTCTATTTTTACGAACATGTTGCAATCCAAACTCATCCAATAAACTCTCCAATTTTACTTTCTGTTCAGATTTAGAAAGTTTCGTCATTTCAAGAATAGCCTTGATATTATCTTCAACAGATAATTTTCTAAAAATAGAAGCTTCCTGCGCCAGATAACCAATTCCGTTTTGAGCTCTCTTGTACATTGGCAAGTCAGTAATATCTTCCTCATCTAGAAATATCTTCCCCCCATTCGGCGTTACTAAACCAACAATCATGTAAAAAGAAGTGGTTTTTCCCGCTCCGTTAGGACCTAGTAATCCTACAATTTCTCCTTGACTTACCTCGATCGAAACTCCCTTTACAACTGTACGTTTCTTGTATTTCTTGATGATATTTTCTGCTCTTAGCTTCATGCTTAAAATTTAATATCCAATGTCCCCCGAATACCGTATTCAGAAACATTATTATGATCTAAATAGTTTAAACGCTTCAAACCATCAATTCTTATAAATTTAAAGATATTTTCTATCCCAACAGATACTTCTATGTACGGCACATCCAATTCAAAAGAATTCTCAGGAAAAATCAATTCCGATCTATGCCGATCACTCAATTTTCCTGCCACCGTTCTCATAGAAATTACTTCACGCCATTTCAATTTTTGCATGATTGGGAATTTATTTAAAAAGAACCCATCGAAATGATGATTTATCATCACAGTAGCATATTCATCACTAATGAATTCGAAAAAATTCATCAAATTAAATGCTCGCTTGTCATAAAAATAAGTCTCGTTACCGTTATGTATTTCCAATAAAGTATATGGTAAGGTTCCAAAATACTTACCTGCGGTTACTCTAAAATCAGTGTATCCCAGAATTCCGGTTCTTATTTTATCAGAAACAGCAATTTCGAATTTTTGATAATTGTAGTCACTGTCTAAGAAGTCCTTAACTCCAAATCCTAATTGCAATTCCAAGATTGGATATTTTGTCCCTAAGCTCACTCTTTCGAACTCACCATCTACATACTTCTCTTTATAAGCAAACCTAGTGTACAAGCTAAATTCCGAAGTCTTGATGGACCTGTCATCAATTATTCCAACCTCAGGGTCAGAGATAAAACGACGATACTCTAATGAACCCAGTGGGCGCATAACTCGATGTGTAAACATAAAGGAATTTGTGAACCCAGTAATCCATTCCCTTTTGTAACTAGTTTCAAATGACTCTACATCAGTTAACTTATTGTTCGGATTTCTTCTTAAAAAAGAAGAAAGAATGTTATCTTCAGAAAAAGCATTTTGACTTTGGCCTAGCTGTTCCAAATCTCTTTTGTACGTAAAACTCAGCCATTGTCTTGGATTGTTTTGAAGCTTATACAAAAACCCCATTCCATACTTAAAATTCTCATCCAAAAGACCATAAGCCAAATAACCGTGCAATTGGAGTTTTGTACTAAACTGATTACTTGTCCTTCCTCCAAATCTAAAACGATGCCCTTCAACAGCGTTGAAACTATATGTTTTAAAATAAGGCCCCAATTCAAAGTTGCCTATCTCGTGGTAACCTGTAAATACTAGCTGAAGAACATCTAACATGGTTTTAAATGCCGGCACATTCTTCACAGAATCTACCATTTGGTAAATCCCTAATTGATTAGTAGTTAAACTGTCGTGCCTAGCTGTTTCCCAAAATTCTCTATCCTTTAAATTGGCATCCTTTAGGACACTTACATTATCTATTCCTTCATAAATTTCAGCCTCAGCTGGCTTATTGATTACTATATCTCGATAAGACGTATTCTTGCGCCCATATAAACCCATCACCTTTTCTCCTAGCTCAAAGTCTACTACTAGTTCATCCTTTTCTAACATCCAATATTTGCCATCCACTTTTTTATATTGCTGCTTTACAGAAAAGCCATTAATGAAATTGATATTTGCCCCTTGACTTATTGTTGCATCAATTTGTTTAATGGCGTAAGTCGTATCATTAATCCACATGGTTCCAGTAAATACTGGTTCTTGTGTTTGTCTTGGAATAAAATCGATTTGGTAGCAAAAGCTACCATCTATTACTAAACTATCAACTAAATAATAGCGGTAAAATGTCTTTCCAAAATTTGCAATAGGACTGACAAATGACTTTCCGAATACACCAATATAGTTATCGTATAAATTAACCTTCTGGTACATATCGCCCAAAAATTGAGTGATGCTTTCATTTGATGTTCCAGAAACTTGAGATGCTTTGATGTATTCTTTCTCCGATTTAGGGTCCCTTTTATAATAAAAATCTGAGATTGATTCAGTCATAAACATGGGCAAAAACTCTTTATCTGCAGATGTTGAATCTACAAAGTCGAAGATAAACTGAAATTTGTTAAACATCTTTCGGTTCTTAAAGTCCTCTGTTATGTTATTCAAATCAAATTCTACCTTATTGTATACTTCATATTGATAGGCATCGTACTTCTCCCGGTTGTTCGCTGATTTATTATTGTAAACCCTTTTTAGAATTTTATGTGCTGGGTTTCCTTCGTAGGTTATGACAACTTCATCAACAGCAACAGAACCAGACTCTAGTATAAAGTTTATAACTTGCTGTTTGTCCTTCTTTACTCTCTTTGTTAAAGGCTGATAACCAATAAATCTTGCTTGGAGGGAGTCAGTTGGATAATATGTTTCAATGCGAAACTTACCGTCAAGATCAGTTGAAGTGCCAACTTTGGAATTCTTAAAAATCAAATTCACAAAGGGTAATGTCTCACCTGTTATTGCATCTGTAACTAATCCAGAAACAATGGTTTTCTGTGAGAACAGTATAGTAGAAACTAGAAATAAACAACTAAAGACCAGGCAATGTTGAACTTTTGAAATACTCATTTGATTGAAAATATAACTGCCCTTAAAAATAGGGATTCTTACCTTTTTATGGGAGTTCAATGATGTTTAAATTGTTAAGATTTTTCGGCCTTTTTTTCAACCATTTTTGAAATAAAAATACTCACTTCATAGAGCAACAATAAAGGCAACGAAACCAATACTTGACTCGTTAAATCCGGTGGTGTAATTAAACCAGAAAGCAAAAGCACAGCTATAATAGCATGTCGACGATATGTTTTCATCAGTTTTGGTGTTACTATTCCAATTTTAGACAAGAAGTAAACCAATATCGGTAATTGAAAAATTAACCCAGTCGAAAGCGTTATAGTTGTTACTGTTGAAATGTAAGATTTCAAACTAATTTGATTTACAATCATTTCACTAACCGAATAACTTCCTAAAAATTGAACTGATAAAGGAGTAATCACATAGTACCCAAACAGGACGCCTGACAAAAATAAAAATGAACCCCAAAACACTAAACCTCTTGCGTAATTCTTTTCCCCATTTTTGAGGGCAGGCTTTATAAATCTCCAAACTTCGAAAAGTATATAAGGAAATGCCACGATTATGCCTGCAATAAATGATACAATAAGATGCATTGAAAATTGGCCGGCCATGGTTAGATTCACCAGTTCAAATGTTATATCATCAAAACAAAGCGCTTTTCCCAGACTTAAAAGGTCCGACAATTGACAGAACAATTGGTAGGTTAAAAACGAATTATACGCAGGCGCCAAAACAATAACGTCAAACACAATAGATTTGAAAATGAATGCAGCAATTGCTCCAACCATTATTGCTATTACAATGCGGATAAGATGCCAACGTAATATTTCTAGATGATCGAGGAAGGACATTTTTCCTTCATTCTCGTCATCAAAACTTTGATCTAACGCCATGTTAAATTAACCCTTCCTTTAATAAATCATGAAAATGCACAACTCCGAGATATTCATCACCTCTAGTAATCAGTAATTGTGAAATATTTAATTCTTTCATTTGTGTAGCAGCTTCAATTGCCATTGCTCCATCTTCCAGCGTCTTTGGGTTTTTTGTCAAAATATCTTTTGCCTTTAAATGTTGAAAGTTTTCTTCTTTGCTAAGCATTCTTCTCAAATCTCCATCAGTTATAATGCCCATTAGTTTATCGTTTTCTACAACTGCAGTCACTCCTAAACGCTTACTCGATATTTCAAGAATAACTTCCTTTAATGACGCACCCAATCCCACTTGAGGTTTTTCATTTTGCTCGTATAAATCTGAAACTCTTAAATACAACTTCTTCCCTAAGGCTCCTCCAGGATGATACTTTGCAAAATCTTTACTATCGAAGTCACGACATTTAATTAGACAAACCGCTAAAGCATCTCCCATAACCATTTGCGCTGTAGTGCTATTGGTAGGTGCCAAATTATTAGGACAGGCTTCTTGATCGACAGCACAACTTAATCTGTAATTCGCTTGTTGCGCTAAAAAAGAATCAAAATTACCGGTTAGCGCAATTAAAGTATTGCCTAACGCTTTAATTAGCGGAACTAAAACCTTAACTTCAGGAGTATTCCCACTTTTTGAAATCAGTATTACCAAATCATCTAATTGCACCATGCCTAAGTCTCCATGTATAGCATCTGCTGCATGCATGAACAGAGCAGGAGTTCCAGTTGAATTTAAAGTTGCAACAATTTTTTGGGCAATAATAGCGCTCTTCCCAATTCCACTAACTACTAATCTTCCTTTGGATCGATAGATTTCTTCAACGACACTGGAGAAGTCATCATCAATAGTTTCAATAAGCTTATTTATTGAATCTCTCTCAATTTCTAACGTTTCTATCGCTATTGCTTTTATTTCCTTTGAATTTTTCAAAAAATAATTTTTTGTTTCAGAACTCCGAAATTTTACTAACTTGTATCTTGATACGGGCCTCTATAATGAGTCCCAAAATTAACTAAAAGTCCATTCATGCAAACAGCGTCCATGTCGCTATCTGATCAGTTAAAAAAGTTCTTCGGTTTCAACAACTTCAAAGGAGAACAGGAGCTAGTGATCGAGAGTGTTTTGAGAGGTGACGATACCTTTGTTATAATGCCTACAGGCGGCGGCAAATCTATGTGTTATCAATTACCAGCACTAATTTCTGAAGGGACTGCAATAGTTGTTTCTCCTTTAATTGCTTTAATGAAAAACCAGGTAGATGCAATTAGAGGTTTTTCTACAGGAGATTATGTCGCACATTTCATGAATTCTTCTCTGAATAAAACAGATTTGGCGATTGTTAAAGAGGACTTAATTGCTGGTAAAACAAAATTACTTTACGTTGCACCTGAAACGTTAACGAAACAAGCCAATATAGATTTCTTTAAAACCATTAAAATTTCATTCTTCGCCATAGATGAAGCTCACTGTATTTCCGAATGGGGGCATGATTTTAGGCCTGAATATAGAAGACTAAGAGAGATTATTGAAGCAATTCACAGGGTTCCAATTATTGCGTTAACTGCTACGGCAACTCCTAAAGTTCAACAGGATATTCAGAAAAACTTAGGCATGGCTAAGGCCAATGTATTCAAAGCTTCTTTTAACAGACCCAATTTATATTATGAGGTAAACCCGAAAAAAGAAGCCAACTCGCAAATCGTAAAATACATCAATCAGAACAAAGGGAAATCTGGGATTGTATATTGTTTGAGTAGAAAAAAAGTAGAAGAAGTTGCAGAAACTCTTCAGGTAAATGGAGTGAAGGCGCTTCCGTACCATGCAGGTTTAGATGCAGGAACAAGAGCAAGGCATCAGGATATGTTTTTGATGGAGGAATCGGACGTTATTGTTGCTACAATTGCTTTTGGAATGGGAATTGACAAACCTGACGTAAGATTTGTTATTCATCATGATATTCCAAAAAGTTTAGAAGGTTATTATCAAGAAACAGGTCGTGCTGGGCGAGATGGTGGAGAAGGAAATTGCATTGCTTTCTATAGCTATAAGGACATTGAAAAACTTGAAAAATTCCTTCAAGGTAAACCTGTTGCAGAGCAAGAAATAGGCAGACAATTGATTTTCGAAACAGTCTCATATGCTGAAACAGCAGTTTGTAGAAGAAAGCAATTGCTTCATTACTTTGGTGAAACAACAGATGAAGAAAACTGTGGAAATTGCGATAACTGCATTAACCCAAGAGTTGAGTTTGATGCACAAGAACAAATGATATTATTAATAAATGTCATATTGGAATTGAAGGAAAATTTTAAAGCCAATTATATCTCTAACTTTTTAGCAGGAGAAGTAACCAGTGAAATAAAATCATTGCGAAATGATGAACACAAGTCATTTGGTTCAGGTAAAGAGATTGAAGAGATTAAATGGAATTCAATTATTCGCCAATGTATCATCAATAATTACATCATTAAAGAAATCGAGAATTATGGCGTATTAAAAATTAGTGATAAAGCAAGAGAATTTGTAAAGAACCCTCATAGCGTTACGATGGTTGAACCAAAAAAATACGACGCTAATGCAGCGGCTATTGCCTTGAATGCTAAAGGAGGAGGAGCCTCTGATGAAGAACTGTTCTCAATTTTAAAAGAACTTCGAAAAGAAGTGGCGCAAGGTGAAGACTTACCTCCTTACGTCATTTTCTCTGAAGTATCATTAGAAGATATGGCAACACAGTATCCCATTACCATGGAAGAACTGTGTAACATTACTGGTGTAGGACAAGGAAAAGCAGAGAAGTTTGGTGCTTCATTCTTGGAAACGATTAAAGATTACGTTGAAGAAAATGAAATAGAACGTCCAAATGATATGATCGTTAAATCAGTTGTCAATAAATCTGGATTAAAAGTATTTATCATTCAAAGTATTGATCGAAAGTTTACGCTAGAGGATATAGCAGTTGCTAAAGGAAAAACTGTTGATGATGTTTTAGAGGAAATCGAACATATTGTTGCTAGTGGCACTAAAGTGAACCTAGATCATATCTTAAATGAACTTTTAGACGAAGAGTATCAAGAAGAAATAATTGATTATTTCCGGGAGACTGAAGAAGACTCTATTGATGATGCGTTAGTAGAGTTTGACGAGGCATATTCAGAGGAAGAACTGCGAATGATGCGTGTCAAGTTCTTATCTATAATGGGTAATTAGTTTTCGTACCGTTTCAACTCATTTTCAACCAATTCTAACTTTGCTTCTTCGGCTTCCCATTGCTCCATAGTAATTGCAAGTTTTTGAGTGAGTTTCGGCCAATTCTCAACCATTTCCTTATTTTCAGGTTTGGCGTAAGCATTTGGTCCTTTCAGTTTTTCGTTAACTGTTGTCAATTCGCTTTCCAAATCAGAAACCATCCGCTCAATTTTACTTACTGCATTCTTTTGTGTCCGGATCTTCTTTTTTAAATCCTTTTTAATCTGGTAAGCATTTGGATCATTCGATTTTAATTTAACCTCAGAGGTTGAACTTTTCATCGTTTTTGTTGCCTCCCACACCCGTATATCATCTGATTTCTTTGAATGTAAAAATTGGTCTATTCCTCCTAGGTGCTCTTTCACCTTTCCATTAGAAAACTCATATATTTTCTCAGTTAACCCTCTTAAAAAGTCCCGGTCATGCGAGATCAAGATCATTGCTCCATCGTAACGAAGTAAGGCATCTTTTAAAATCTCTTTCGACCGAATATCAAGGTGATTTGTTGGCTCATCTAGAATTAAAAGATTCACTGGCTCTAACAAAAGTTTACACATAGCTAAACGAGCTCTTTCTCCACCAGATAGGACTTTTACTTTTTTATCAGATTCTTCCCCGCCAAAAAGAAAAGAACCCAATAAAGAACGAATCTTTGTTCTTATTTCTCCAGTTGCCGCATCGTCGATTGTTTCAAATACAGTTTTCTCCACATCCAATATCTCAGATTGATTCTGTGCGAAATACCCAATCTTTACTTGATAGCCCAACTCTATTTCTCCAGAATCGTATCTTTCTCCTACAATCAACCTGGACATGGTCGATTTACCTTCACCATTTTTTCCTAACAATGCTATTTTTTCACCTCTCTCGATACTAAAACTCACATCATCAAAAATGGTTTTGTCATCATATTTCTTAGCAACCTGGTCAACTCTTAAACTCACTTTTCCAGAATGTGGTGCAGCAGGAAATGAAAACCTCATTGCCGCATTATCCTCTACTTCTATCTCTATTCTATCCAAACGATCAAGTGCTTTTATTCTAGATTGCACCTGAACAGCTTTTGTTGCCTTAGCACGAAATCGGTTAATAAACTCTTCTTGTTCTTTAATATGCTTTTGCTGATTTGTATAAGCAGCAATTTCTTGCTCCCGTCGCTCTTTCCTTTGTTCCAAATACTTAGTGTAAGGCGCAGCGTAATCATAAATTTTACCCAATGAAACCTCTATCGTTCGATTAGTAAGATTATCTAAAAATGCCCTATCGTGAGAAATTAATACAACTGCTCCAGGATAAGTTCCTAAGAAATCTTCTAGCCATTGTATGGATTCAATGTCCAAATGGTTGGTAGGTTCATCTAATAACAGTAAATCCGATTGTTGCAATAGAATTTTAGCCAATTCTATTCTCATTCTCCAACCACCACTAAATTCATCTGTTTGCCGTTGAAAATCTTCCCGATTAAAACCTAACCCAATCAGAATCTTTTCAATTTCAGCCTCCATAGTATCAATACCAAGTAGCGCTAATTTTTCATTCAGGTCAGAAAGCTCATCCAAGATTTGCATGTATGAGTCAGATTCATAATCTTCCCGAATTCCTAATTGATGATTGATCTCGTTAATTCGACTTTGAATATCAAGACTTGTGCTAAAACTAGTTTCAGTCTCTTCCCACACGGTTCTGCCAGATTCAAAATCCATATCCTGAGGCAAATAGCCCATCGTTAATCCAGTCGGAAAAGAGATTGCTCCCGAATCCAATTTCTGAATTCCAGCAAGCGCTTTTAACATGGTAGACTTCCCAGCGCCATTCTTTCCAACGAGACCAATACGATCTTGCTTGTTAACGATAAAAGAAATCGAGTTAAATATCGCTCGATCAGCGAAATGTAGTACAGCATTATTTACTCCAACCATAACTGCAAAAGTACCAAACTCATTCACTAAAAAAGTTGATTTTTGCAGTCATATGAAACATAAATTACAAGTAATTCGAACTGCTCATTATTTCCATGAACCAGCTGAAGGTTCCTCAAAAGGAATTATCATCGCAATTCACGGATATGCGCAATTGGCTGGAGATTTCATAAATGAATTCCGCGAATTAACTACATCAGGGTATGATATTTATGCGCCGGAAGCTTTGTCGAAATTTTACAATAAAGAACAGAAACCTGTTGCAAATTGGATGACGTCTTATGAAAGAGAAGATGAAATCAACGATTACATAAACTATCTTGAAAAATTCATTCAATCCATTGTAACAAGCAATCCTCTGCTGCCAATTCATCTAATAGGCTTCTCGCAAGGAGTATCCACATTATTAAGATGGTTTGTTACTTCGGCAATAATGGTAGAATCCATTCACTTAATTGCAGGCAGCATACCTGAAGAGTTTTCCAGCACTAATTTCAAGCAATTAATTGCTAGAAAGTATTACTATTATTACGGTACTCAAGATCGGCTAATAAATACAAATAAAATTAATGCCTATTTAGAACATCTTACAGCCATCGGAATTCCATATTCCTTTGTTTCGTTTGAAGGACGTCATGAGGTTCCAAAACAACTTTTAGAGCATTTTAAGAACTCATAAACGATTATATATCCCTTTTTTCGCCAGCACTGTTTGAATGACTCCGCGTGATACCATGAATAATGTAAAAGCAAGCCATATTCCATGATTGCCAAATAACCAAGAAAATAGATAATAGCTCGGGAGAAAGATGATAAATGTCGAAATCAATAATGACCACTTCATCTGCTGACTGGCAGTGCAGCCAATATATATACCATCCCAAATAAATGCAATGGAATGGATAAGAGGTGCAATAATTACCCAAGGTAAATAAGGTATCGCCGTTTCTATAACTTCACTTTGGTTAGTAAGGAAAGAAAGTATGGATCTGCCAAAAAGTAAATAAACTAAACTGCCGGCTAAGCCAATTAACAACCCAATTCTGAATGCCACGCCTATTGACTTTTTTAATAAATCTAACCTCCCACTACCAAAATATTTACCAGAAATTGATTCGGCTGCAAACGCCAACCCATCAATTCCATATGCAGAAAGGCTTATAAATTCTAGAAGTAATAAATTCCCCGCTCCCAGTGTTAATTCCAACTCAGCTGCATTAACTTTAAAAAAAGTCAAGGTAAACAACAAACATAGGGTCCGTATAAACAAATCTTTATTAACGTTTATAAAATCCTCCCAATTCGTATTTCTACCAATACTGCTCTTGATATAGTTCAATATATTGCTACCATATTCCTTAAAAATAAAATACCCCCCAACTATTAATCCTGAATATTGAGCAATTAGCGTTCCAACAGCCACCCCTTGCATTCCCATATTAAAATATTGAACCAAACAGTAACTAATAATAATATTAACCACATTGATAATAATGGCTAAAATAAATGCTGCCTTAGATCTCTGTACACCCAAAAGCCAACCATTAATTACAAAAATTATGATGCTAGCTGGTGCAGTATAAATTCTAATCTCATAATACTGCTTGATCAAATTAAATGTAGAATTTGAAACATCAAAGCCTCCTTTAACCATATAAAGAATGGGCTCTTGAAAGATGATGAATAATAAGCCAAGTATCGCTGCAATAAAAACTCCCTTAATCAGGGTTCGTTGAATTTCAATATAATCTTCTTTCCCATACGACTGGGCAACTAGACCTGTAGTACCCATGCGAAGAAACCCGAAAGCCCAATAGAGTAAATTAAAAACTGCCACTGACAATCCAATAGCAATTATATAATTCGAATCCTTCATGTGCCCCATCAGTGCCACATCCACTAAACTAACTAGAGGAACTGTTAGGTTAGTTAATACATTAGGGATAGTAAGTTTGATAAAATCTTTATACATGGCATAAAAAAAGCCCCAACCTGATTAGATTGGGGCTTTTTTTTAAATTTGTTAGAATTAGAATTCCCACATATCATGTTCAAAATTCACAATCTCATGTTGAATTTTCTGAGCTTCAAGCAATCGATCAATACCATTTGTTTGATATTGCTCTAACATCCTGTTATCATACACGTTAGTTTCCTTATAAATAAAACCGCTAAAAATTCTTTTTCGAAATAAATCCTCAAAAGTCATTCTAGAACCATCATTTAATGAGTTATATGCTTCGTGATTTGCAAACACATATCTTGCCTCTGGGAAATAAATCCAAAACAAGGCTTGCTTTGATACGATTCCTGTTTCGGAACTTATTTTTTCAATAATAGGTAGAATTCCAATAATTCGAACCTCCATCACTGATCGCTCTCTATCAAAAAACCAATCCTCTTTCATACGATACTCTTTAACTTGACTTGCGCCAACAGGGTCATTGTATGAAGTCTCTTCTTCCAAACCAGTATCTGGATCAACAACAGTTTCTATAACTTCAACTGTTAACTTATCCAACGCAGCACTTTTTGTTAAAGGCAATTGGAATTGGCCACCAACTTCGTCATCATCGTAAGCCGTCAACTCACCCTTTTCAACTGCTCGTTTAATTACTTCAAACAAACTTATTCTTTCATAACCGATTTCTTTAATCGGTTCTGTAGGATAATATAAAGGATGATTGATTTTTTCCTTCAAATCAAGCTTTCTCCAGACTCTTTTATAAAAAGTTACATCCGCTTCCCTCACATGAGTATAAGGTATAACTCTTCTGGTAGGTGAGGTTTCCTTTATAAAAACCCCGTCTAGTATCTTATTGTCTTGAGCTTCAACTGAGAAGCCTATCAAACAAAACATTAGGAAGAAAAATATCTTTTTCATAATTATTAATTTAACTTACTTTAAAAACTATCGGGCTAAGTCTTCTAACTTCACCACCAGGCATACTCACCTTTATGTTTTCAAAACTAACTCTAGTTCCTGTTCTTAGTTTGCCCAGAACATTCTTCAATTTACTATCAAATCTTGCTGAACTTACATCAATCTCTCTTGATAAACCGTTCGCTCCAACATAGGCAAATTTAAATGACGAAACTTTAACCTTAACATCAAATTCAAAATTTTCCATTTCGGCAATTATACCTAATTGAGCTTTCAACTTATTCTTCTTAATCGAACCTGAATTTTTACCTGCGATTTTTGCTACAGGAGTAGGAATTTTCTTTACTCTAAATTCCATCGACCCCATTTTCTGACGACGCCCATCAATCTCTGCATTAACACTAACTACAGCTTTCCCAGGAGTCCTTACATTTACAATCCAACCATCTTTTGACTTAGAAATTGAACCACCTGATACAGAAGCTGCAATTTTGTCCTTAGGCACACCTGAAGCGGAAATATCAACTGGATTTGGTATTCCAATATAGAACACATTCATTGCTGTTGCCGAAATAGTAGTACTTGGCGCAGCCACTTGATAGTCTATTGAATATGGATAATGCTCCATTCCTTTAGGTCCTTTAAAGTTTATAACTCCTTTATAAGAGAATAAACCTTGAGACCGTGTTGGAATTTTAATAAAACCATTACCCTTTACAACATTGATTGGAATTTGCTCACCAGTCACTTTTTGCGTTGTTGAATCATAGCCCTCTGCTAGCAATATTTCAGGAGACATTGTTGTATCAAAAGCTGCTAAAAATACTTTCGCTGTAAAAGTATCTCCAGCTATCACATAATTAGAGTGAGGGATAATTGCAGGAGCTAGACCTGTAAATTTATATGTCAACTCATCAGCTGCACCAAATAAATACTTTACAACGTCAGATTCAAAAGCTCTAACATCTGTTTGCATTTTGGTTAACAACGTAATTGACGCAGCACAAGGAACTCCGTAAAAATTCCATGATGGCCAGTTTTCATTATTACCTCCACCACTAATTCTATCCTCAAATTTGTATGTTTCATCCAAAGAAGTCTTGATTGGAGAATCTGAAGGCACATATCCCTCTAACTCTACTTTAAAAGCTTCTAATTTACTGATCAAGTCCATCGCCGAATAAGGATCAGTCTTAGGATTTGATGGTTCAGAACCAACCAATATCTGTGTCGGAATCAAATAATTATCTTTTACCTTAACATACTTCAGATTAAGAACAGTATCTACTCCAAACTGATTTTTTCCACGAGCGGTTTCTTCAGTAACATCCGGTTGAACACCAGCAATAATCTTCACTTTAATGTCGTCAATATAGGTAACAATTTCATTCGCTAACTTTTGCACTTTCTGCGCCTTGCCCCATCCATCTCCAAATTTAGCCTTATTCTCGCTATACTGATTTGAAAATCGATTATACTGATCATCATTCTTCTCTTTAAAATTGCGCTTTGTATTCTCCAAACCGCTATTTACCGTAACAAATGCATTTAAGATATCTTTTGATACGTTCATCGCTAAAAGTGCGGTGAGTACCAAATACATCATCCCAATCATTTTCTGTCGTGGTGGTAATTTACCTCCTGCCATTCTATTTATTTTTTAGTCTGTAATTGAAAATGATTTATATTAAGCTTGACCACCTGGATTCATAGCAGTTAACATGTTACCGTATATCTTATTCAACGAACTTAAGTTCTCCGCTAATTCAGAAATATTGGTCTTATACTTTTCTGTTCCTTCAATTGAACTTTGTAAGTTGTTCATCAAAGTTTCCATACCTTCGAAAGCAGAATTACTTGCTTCTGTATGTTGGGAAGCTGATTTCAATTGTAATTCGTATACGTTATTCAATTCACTTAATTTAGAACTAACATTTTTCAAACTTTCAGAATAAGCACTGCTATCTTCTGAAGAAACTGTTAATCCTGTCAAAGTTTCTGAAGCAGCTTCATAAGAAGCAGAAAGGTTGACCATTTTAGAAGATGCATCTTTAATATTACCTACAAATTCTGTAGAAGCAGCACCAACTTCACTAATGTCATTTAACTTAGATGTATGGTCAGCCAAGCTTTTGAATCCTATGCCTAAACTCTCAATTAATTCAGGTCCAATCTTAGCTTCTTCTAACATTTGATCTAATTCTTGAGAAGCAGATCCACCTTTTCTTGAAGATATTGCTGTTAATTCATCGTCTTCAATTCCTGCTAGTTCAGGGTAAGCTAAAGTCCAATCTACCTCACTATGTGGAGGTTCGAAGGCAGAAACTGCAAATATTAGTGCTTCTACTGAAAGGCCAGTAATTAACATGGCAGACGCTCCTGGCCAGTGTTCAATTTTAAATAATGCTCCCACAATTACAACTGCCGCACCCATTCCGTACAACAAGCCCATCATTTTCTTTCCTTTCTTCGTCTCAAATAAAAACTCTACAAATCCCATGTTACTTCTTAGTTAATTGATTAGTTAATTGATTAATAATAAAATTCTATAATTCTTCGTTATTTTCTGGTCTTCCCAAGAAAGACATTACATTTCTAAAGCCAATGTAACATTTTGCGGTATCTTGGTATTCGAAAGTTCTTGTTCCGTTGTGCAAGAAATAAGATACATCCTTCCAAGAGCCACCTCGAATTACTTTTCTTTTCAATGATGGAGGATCAGACTCCTTTGCTTCGTACGAATAATCCATATTCATGTCGTGTGCAAAATCGTAAGCAGACTCATCAAAAGCATTACTCGTCCATTCTGCTACATTTCCTGCCATACAGAAAAGGCCATAGTCGTTTGGATTGTAAGAATAAACTTTCACAGTATTCAATCCTCCGTCATCTA
The DNA here is from genome assembly GCA_913059105.1 of uncultured Flavobacteriales bacterium. Taxonomy (GTDB): domain Bacteria; phylum Bacteroidota; class Bacteroidia; order Flavobacteriales_E; family Vicingaceae; genus NORP294. The sequence goes on along the minus strand of CAJXRL010000024.1, from coordinate 1,452 downwards.
CGTAATTCCCTCTTAACGGCTTAAAGTTCCCTAAGAAACAGCCTGCTGTATTTCTGATGTAAGGACCACCCCAAGGGAATTGGTTATTATCCAGACCTCCTCTTGCAGCCCACTCCCACTCAGATTCCGTTGGTAATCTAAAATGTTGAACAGCACTAAATCCTCCACCTCTTAAATAATTATTTAGTAATTCAGTTCTCCAAATAGAAAATGCTCTCGCTTGTTTCCAAGAGATCCCTACTAACGGATAGTCATCATAAGCAGGATGCCAGAAATACATATTTGTCAGTGGCTCGTTGTACGAATAAGTAAAATCATGCACCCACGCTAACGTATCAGGATAAACATTGATAATGTCTTTCTTTATAAACACTGAACGATCAATTTGACCTTGCTCTCTGCTGAACCTTGAAGCTGCAGTTCTATAGTCTATCCAAGAGTATTCAAACATTAACTTTCTAGTATCTATCTGCTTTCTATTATAAAACCTTTCATAGTCTGGCAGAAACATTACTTCCAACGCCTCTCTTTCTTCTTCACCAAGCCAGTTCATCTTAGCATACCAATTAATAGAAGGAGGATCCATATCCTCTCCATAAGAATTGATGGTATTAGAGTATAACTCTTCATCAACTTCTTCAGCTAAAATTTTTCTAGCAATAGAATCTCTCACCCAATATACAAACTGTCTGTATTCATTATTGGTAATTTCCGTTTGATCCATGTAGAAAGCAGCCAAAGAAACCACTTTTGTCTTAGATTGACGAGCACCCGGCACATCTTGGTCAGTATTACCCATTGTAAAGCTTCCTTGAGGAATCAATAGCATACCATAAGGTACTGGCTGATACCAATCTTCTCTACCTTGAACACCGATGAGTTCACCGTTGTCGTAGTTACATGAAGTAAGTACAGTAATCGTTATCAATAATATATAGGTCAATTTTTTCATGGCCTTAAGTTTTAAGAACTAAACATTTAAAAATTCAGCTCAATTTGGAATTTGCAAGTATACTTATTTTTTTTTCTAATTTATCAACAATCGAATTTTTATAAAAACCGAACATCTTTATATCTCTCTACTTTCTCATTCTTAACGAACTTGAAACAATAGTTTACCATAAACTCAATACTTCCATTATTATACGAACTTAAGTCTGAAATATTGTAATCGTATGCGAAACCAATCTTGATATTATCAAATTGCCCTCCTAATCCTAGTCCAGCAAAGTCAACACCAGCAAGCAAAGATGCTGCATCTTCAAATCTGTATGAAACGCCAGTCCAAATTAAGTCATTATATTTAAAATTGGTATTTATATCAACTTGAGTTGAGACAACATCGCTTTTAACAAAGAAAGAGGGCATGATTTCAAAAGGTCTACCTCTTATTTGAGTTTCGTAATTGTAACCACCCATTACCTGTCTCTTATACACATCTGACGCTGCCGA
>CAJXRL010000023.1 GCA_913059105.1 uncultured Flavobacteriales bacterium | reverse complement strand
GAGTAGAAGATAGTTGTGTAACAATTCTTCGGTAACGTATACATATGTATAAATTATTTCAGGGAATTCTTCCGCTAATTATAATCCTGGACCAAAAGCAAACGATACGCTAATCTTCCACTTCTAGCAAGGAGAAAAGCAATCTTGAAGACCTCAACATTTGACAAGGGTTTTTTGTGCTTTAAAGTTTCTCAACTAAGCTTTCAATAAATTACTTTTGCGTGATGGCAAATCAAGAAGAAAATCTTAAAAACATTATTGGTCACGCAAAAGAGTATGGCTTTGTTTTTCCCTCATCTGAAATCTATGATGGCTTAAGCGCCGCTTATGATTATGGTCCTTTGGGAAGTGAATTAAAAAACAACATTAAACAATACTGGTGGAAAGCCATGGTGCAAATGCACGAAAATATTGTCGGTATTGACGCATCTATCTTTATGCACCCTACCACCTGGAAAGCATCCGGACATACAGATGCGTTCAACGATCCACTCATTGACAACAAAGATTCGAAGAAGCGTTATAGAGCAGATGTTTTAGTAGAAGATTGGGTAGTTAAAATTGAAGCTAAGATTAATAAAGAGGTAACCAAAGCTGCAAAACGTTTTGGAGAAGCCTTTAACGAAGCTGAGTTTAGAGCAACAAACCCTCGGGTTACGGCAAATCAAGAAAAAATTGACAGTGCAGAAAATCGTTTTAAAACAGCAATGGATGCGGATAATTTAGAAGATGTTCGCCAATTGATTGTTGATTTAGAAATTGCTGATCCAGTAAGTGGCTCAAGAAATTGGACGGATGTGCGTCAGTTCAACTTAATGTTTAGCACTGAGATGGGTGCTATGGCAGATGGAGCAAGTACTATTTATTTGCGTCCGGAAACCGCTCAAGGCATCTTCGTTAACTTTCTAAATGTTCAAAAAACTTCACGCTTGAAAATCCCTTTTGGCATTGCTCAGATTGGGAAAGCATTTAGAAATGAAATAATTGCTCGTCAGTTTATTTTTAGAATGCGAGAGTTTGAACAAATGGAAATGCAATTTTTTGTTCGTCCAGGAGAGGAGATGAAATGGTATGAGTATTGGAAAGAGGCCCGTATGGAATGGCATTTAGCGCTAGGAATACCTGAAGAAAAATACAAGTTTCACGACCACTTAAAAATGGCTCATTACGCAAATGCTGCAACAGATATAGAATTTGACTTTCCTTTTGGTTTTAAAGAGTTAGAAGGAATTCACTCTCGAACAGATTTTGACTTGAAGCAGCACGAGAAGCATTCTGGTAAAAAATTACAATATTTTGATCCGGAATTGAATGAAAGCTACGTTCCTTATGTAATTGAAACTTCTATTGGTTTAGATAGAATGTTCTTAGCCATTCTATCGAACTCTATTAAAAATGAACAATTAGAAGATGGCAGTTCAAGAGTGGTGATGAGAATTCCGAACTTTTTAGCACCCTGTAAGGCTGCAATTATGCCACTGACTAAAAAAGATGGACTTCCTGAAAAGGCGAGAGAAATTTTGAAAACATTGCAAATGGACTTTAATTGTCAATACGATGAGAAAGATTCGATTGGGAAGCGTTACAGAAGACAAGACGCCATAGGAACACCAATATCAATTACAGTTGATCACGATAGTTTAGAAGATAATTCTGTTACGATTAGAGACAGAGATACGATGCAACAAGAAAGAGTTGCGATAGCGGATTTATCTTCGATACTATTTAATAAACTAAAGTTGAAATAGAGGGTAGAATTAGTTAAAACTCAAAAAACCCAAACTTGTCTTACACTTCGACTCCGCTCAGTGTGACAATTTGGGTTTTTTGAATTCAATAGAATGAACATAGAAGAAAATAAAAAAAGCGCTATAGCATTTTACCAAATGGCGTACGATGGAAATCCAAAACAAGCAGTTGAGCAATATGTTGGCGATGAATACATTCAACATAATCCAGATGTGGCAAATGGTACGCAAGGATTCACTGACTACTTTGAGCGTATGCAGGCGGAATATCCTGAAAAATCAATAGAGTTTGTTCGCTGCATTGGCGAGGGTGATTTGGTTTCATTGCATACGCATCAAACTTGGCCGGGTAATGATCAATACATTACAATGGACTTTTTTCGTTTCGACGCTTCTGGCAAAATAATAGAACACTGGGATGCCATTCAACAAATTCCTAAGGAATCGGCTAATCCGAATACGATGTATTAAATGCTAAATTTATTACAGAGCAACAATAGGATTATACGTCCAATAAAATATTTTAAATGAGACTAAGAATTATACTTTTCATTGCATTATCAATTCATATGTTTCAAGTAAAGTCACAAACAGATTTTAGACCTGGATATGTTATAAAAAATGAAGGGGATACTGTTTACGGGGTAATTGATTATAGGGGAGATCAATTAATGAGTAAAGTTTGCAAATTCAAAAATTCGAATAATAAATTGTTTAGTTACTCTCCCTTTGATATCCAATCGTTCAGATTTGTTGATGGCAAATATTATGTTTCTTGGAAATTGAATGATAAGAAGGTCTTTCTAGAATATCTCATCAAAGGGAAAGTAAATATTTACTACCAACGAGACGATTCGGGTGACCATTATTATATGGACAAAGAAAATTCTGAACTTGTTGAGTTGGTTTACGACAAAGGAGTTGAATTTGTTGAAGGTAGAAAAGTGATTGTTGAAACCACCCGTCATATTGGTTTGTTGAATTATTATATGCAGGATGCGCCAGAGTTGAGAGAGCGAATAAATTCTATCAAAAAACCAAATCATCAAAATCTAACCAATCTTGCAGAAGATTATCATAACATTATTTGTAAAAATGAAGAATGTTTAATTTATGAAAAGAAACGTCCTTTATTAAAAGTATCTGTTGTTCCATTTATTGGAATTACTAAATTTAGAGGATATGAAAATTTCATGGGAGCAATTGGTGCGTACATTTATTTTTGGGCCCCGAGAGCAAATGAAAAATTATTTTTTAAGTCGGGACTGGTTAGCTTAGAATCGACTCAATTTAAAAATATTACTCACGTATATAAAATTCCAATTCAGCTCCAATACATATTTAGGGCTAAGAAATTACAACCAAAACTCAGTGGTGGAATAAATTTGTACAACGCTAGTCTAGTAGATTTTGATAATTTGAGGCACACTTTCAGTCTTAACGCTGGATTAGATTATCAACTTTCGAAGCGTATTTTTTTAAGCTCGTCTTTTAACTCAGACTACGTCCCTTTGCTTGTTGCTAAAACTGATGATGAGATTGATTTCAATATCATATCTTATTCATTTATTGTTGGTTTAAGGATTGATTTATAAATCCTAAGAAAACAGAGAAACCGCAATGCATTCTAGAGCTAGTTGGCAAATCGTTTTTTATCTTGGAACCATTACTATTTTTCTGGTAAAAATCTACTTTGCCAATGGTCGGCAAAGTCCACGGCTAGAGTATAAAGCCAGTCCGCTAAAAATAAAGTAGGGCTTACAATTTAATAGAAAAGGAATATCAGTTTTGTTGTCAAACCAATAACCACGTTAAGCTTTGTTAGCTGTTAAATATAAAACCGGGTAATGGAATTTTATTACTGTGACTTTTATTGGTATTTAAAATCTTTGCGTCCGTCTTGGATTTCAATTTTAGTAATACTATCAATAGGAATATCTTTCACTATACTCTGTACAAATCTCGATTTACTTCCGCTAATTATTCTATTTTGGAGAGTAACTGTATCAAAATAGAAAATAGTCTTCTTTCCATCTTTTTGAGTGATTCTCATCTCAATTGATGGAGAGTTCCTAAGAGAGTGATCATTTCCGTTTTTATCAACTACTTTAATATATTCTATATTATTAGCTTTATATGCTATATTGTTTAATAATAAAGGGTTGTTTATTTTCACTTCCTTACGATTTTCAATTTTATCATTTGACATTTGTTCTTGAAAACTGTTAAGCGGTATTACGTAAGTAGCACATGAACTAAATAAAGCTAAAAGCGTAATTAATATTATTTCTTTCATTTTTGAATTAAGCACAACGCCCGTATAAGATTAGTTAGGCGATAAGTAAAGGTAATGTTTGCAATTTACTAAATAGCAAAAACTGCGTAGCAGTTTTGTAATTTATCAAACAGTACAAAATATGCTTGCAGATTTTGCGGACTTAAAAAACAGAGCAGGAGTGTCGTAACCTGCTGACACCTAATTAATTTTATACCATGTTACCATTCGTTTTTGTTCTCAATTGCGGCTCTCAATCCATTAACCTCGAGTCAAATAGTCAAACAGTTGAGTAAGTATGATTTTTGTAAGTTACCAAATTGGAAAGCAGACATTGGCTGATTTTTTCTGCTAAAAATCTACCTTGTAGAAGATGGTGAAAACCACAAGTATTGTAAGCAGTCCAACCGCTAAATTAAAATTGTGAAGCCGCAAGTTTGCAATATTGTAATAGCAGCTAAATTTTGAACAACTTTTTAGCTTTGGTGTGAGTCAGTAAGTTGATTAATTGTGACTTAGTGATAGTTTAGCTTTGTCTAATTATCATACTTTAAAATAGTATCATACCTTACACTATCTAAAAGATTATATGAAAATTTTCCTATGTCAGAGAGTGAAATATTTACAGTTAGAGTATCAATTTCTCTTTTATATTGATGAAGTTCTGAGTCATATATATCATTATCATAAGAACTTGCTTTTATTAAATTTAAGCTTGTATCATTTTCCCAAATACCTACATCATTCTCAATCCAACCACCATCTCCGCCATCTAAACCAAGTAAATGAACATCTATAATCTCTTTATTCTTTTTTGAAATTGTGATTCCATAATTTAACTGGCAACAAGATTCGTCAGAATAGATAATTGTAAATAAATAATAGTCTCTTAATTCTCTATATTCATTAAATGCATAAAATATTGGAGCATCATCAGGTAAAATAAAATCTGTGTCTGAATCTTTCAGTCCGAAAATATATTTGTTTAAAAATTTATCAGGAATTAATGCTACTCTTTCATCGTATGTTGGAATGTATAAAGTATCTGTCATCGGTTTAGACTTTTCCTTTATTAGTTGAATATCTGAATCTGTTAAGATTCTTATTTTATTTTGACCTACATTATCATCAATATTTGACTCAGGCACTTTTTGTAAAGTATCTTCTTGAATACTGCTATCAGCAATTTCTTGCATGATCTTGATATCATTTTTTGAACTTTTATCAGAAGTACAACTGCTCAAAATAAATAAAGAAAAAATGTAAATAATATTTTTCATTTTTAACAAATAAGCAATGAATGGTAACACCCAGATAAACGCACAAGTGCGTTTATTTCCCTTTTGGGCGGATGATCTATTCTTCTGTCAAATATATTGAAATTAGTGCGTTAAGCAATTCATTAAAAAAAGGGGCGATACTATCGCCCCTTTTTAATTCTTGTTATGCACGCTTAGTTGCTCTCCAATAACTTCATCAACTCATCTAATTTAGGAGTTAAAATTATTTCCGTTCTTCTATTTTTTGCTCTACCTTCTTTTGTGTCGTTTGTTGCTATCGGCACATAATCCGCTCTACCTGCTGCAGTCAGTCGCATTGCATCAATTTTGTTTTTGTCTAATATAATTTTAACAACAGAGGTGGCTCTTTTGACACTCAAATCCCAGTTGTCTTTCAATATTCCTGAACCATTGTACGGTACATTGTCAGTATGTCCTTCTACCAAAACATTTACATCAGGATTTTTTTCGAGTACCGCTCCTAAGTTGTTTAAGGCTTCTTTCCCTTTCTTCTCAATGTGGTATTTACCAGAAGCAAACAATAAGCTCTCGTCCAGTGAAACGTAAACCTTTCCATTCTTTTGCTCAATCGTTAACCCATTGTTCTCAAAACCCAACAACGCATCTTGAACCTTAGCTTTTAATGCTAAAACGGCAGAATCCTTTCTAGCTAGAACCGCTTCTAACTCATTAACTCTTTCTTCTCGTTTTTCTAACTCAGTTTTTAATTGAGTGAGGTTTTTTTCTTTCGCTTCCAAGTTTGCTTTTGCTTTTTCTAAAGCAATTGTTTGATCTCTCAAATTTTGTTGAGACTGTGTAAGATTTCTGAACATACTTGCACTTTCTGCTTCTCGGCCTTGTAACAATTCTCTATTTTTTGATAACAAAAGCTCATAAGTGCTATGTAGTTGATCATAATTCTTTGTCATTAACCTCAATGATCTACCTTGAACGATAGTATCTTTCATTAACGATTTGTGAGTTCTTGAGAGGTCAATATACTTCTCATTTACCTCAGTAAAATCTTCGTCTAATTTTCTGTTAGCTTCCTCTAAAGCAGCTCTTTGCTCTTCGCAAATTTCTTTTTTACGTTTAATGTCTTCCACCTTTTTTGCAGGCACACATGCCGCAAACATGGAAATTGAAAGAATGATGATGGCAATTTTTCGATTCATAATAACACAAGTTTGGTACAATAGTAAGCACATTTAATGCCCGAAAATAAAGGCTTTCAGCTACTTTTAAACACTAGAGTTGTGATATTATGTTTCGTTAACAAACGGCAGAGAAATTACTCTTGAATTTCTAAAACGATTGGACAATGGTCAGAGTGTTTTGCTTCAGGTAAAATAGTAGCTCTTGTTAAGCGTTCTCTAAGCGGTTCACTAGCCATGTGATAATCGATTCTCCAACCTAAGTTTTTTCCTCGTGAACCTGCACGGTAGCTCCACCAACTGTAATTGTGAGGTTCCATGTTAAAATGCCTGAAAGTGTCTACAAAACCTGAATCAATAAATTTGCTTACCCATTCTCGTTCTTCTGGTAGAAAGCCGGAAGTTTTTTGCTGTTTTTTGGGGTTGTGTATATCAATGTCTAAGTGGCAAATATTATAATCTCCGCTAATAATTAAGTTGGGAATTTCTTTTTTTAATTCATTGATGTAAGCTTGAAAATCAGCTAGCCAACCCATTTTAAAATCTTGTCGCAATTCGTTAGAACCTGACGGCATGTACACTGACATGACAGAGAATGTTTCAAAATCGGCACGAATAACTCTTCCCTCAAAGTCGTATTTCTCTATCCCGCAGCCATATTCAACATGTTTTGGCTTCTCTTTTGTCCAAATTGCCGTTCCGCTGTACCCTTTTTTCTGAGCGGGATACCAATAATGGTGGTATTCTAGCTTTTCTAAAAAGTCAGCTTCTAATTGCTCTGGCATTGCTTTAATTTCTTGCAAACACAAGACATCGGGGTTCGCTGCTCCTAGCCAGGTCATAAAATCTTTTTTAAGTGCTGCTCTAATGCCGTTTACATTGTAAGAAATAATTCTTTTCATAGTTGTCGTAATTTATTATGCTTTGTATTAAAGTAGCTTAGCCATTTAATTTTGTTTCTGTTTCAGTTCAGTTAAATTCCGAATTATTTTCAAATAGAAAGTTTAAGACTAAAGCCACTAAACACAGCCTTTTTACGTTAGTTTTAACCAACAAAGTTTAATTTTAGTTTCTTGAGAGCGCTTTTTCTATTTATTGTGACCATTTATTGCTTTGCAGCCTTCAGTCAGGTCGGCTCTAATTGGCGAGAACAAAAGTTACTGATTGAGACAGATACAATCAACCTAGATTCGCTTAGTATTATTCCAAATTCAGAGGTACTCAAAATAAAAGATGGAACTTATGTCAGTTCCTCGCAGTATAAAATTTTGTATGCTAAGGCTAAATTAGTAGTTGATAAAAGTATTGTTGGGCAACAAATTACAATTGGGTATCGAGTTTTTCCATATTATTTTGAAAAGAAATATGCTCATAAATCCATGATTCAAATAGAGCAATCGGACCCAGGGCAATATGATTATTTCACAATAAAAGAAAACCCTAATCAGCGAGATATTTTCTCAGTAAGTGGGTTGAATAAGAATGGGAGTATTTCTCGTGGAGTGAATTTTGGAAATAATCAGGATTTATCTGTCAATTCAAATTTAGACTTACAATTGTCTGGAAAAATTACGGAAGACATTTCAATTCAAGCTGCAATAAGTGATAACACAATTCCAATTCAGGCAGAAGGTAACACACAACAACTTCAAGAGTTTGATCGTGTATTTATTAGAGTTTACGATGAGAAAAGCAGCCTAATTGCAGGAGATTTTAGGATCAGTCGTCCTCACAGTTATTTTATGAATTTTAATAAAAAAGTACAAGGACTTGGCTTTTCAACTGAGTTGATTACAAATAAGGAAGTATTAGAGATTGAAAATGGAATTTTCAAAACGTCTTTAAATGCTGCTATTTCTCGAGGCAAGTTTTCTAGAAATGTGATTAAAGGAGAAGAAGGAAACCAAGGACCATATAAATTAGAGGGGTCAGAAAATGAGCGGTTTATTATTGTGCTTTCAGGTACTGAAAGAGTCTATGTGAATGGTAAATTGATGACCCGTGGACAAGATCGAGATTATGTAATTGATTATAATACAGCCGAATTAACGTTTACTCCCAACCAAATTATTAACAAAGATTTACGGATAGTAGTTGAGTTTCAATATTCCGATCAGAATTATTCGCGATCAGTTGTCTTTCTCGAAAACCAGTATAAAAAGAACAAGTTGACGATTGACTTTAACGTTTATTCTGAACAAGACAACAAAAACCAACCGCTGCAGCAAGACTTGTCCGACGATCAAAAAAGGATTTTATTAAATGCTGGAGATGATATTAACGCTGCTAATTCAACTGGTATAGATTCTGCAGGGTTTGATGACACCCAGGTGAGGTATAAATTGGTGGATTCTTTAGGGCGAAAATTTTTGGTGTATTCAATAGATCCTGAAAATGCTATCTATGCAGCTCGTTTTAGATTTGTTGGAGCGGGGAACGGTGATTATCTTCAAATTACAAGCGATGCAAATGGTAGGGTCTACGAATTTATAGAGCCTAATAATGAAGGAATTCGTCAAGGAGATCACGATCCAACGGTACAATTGGTTACACCAAAACAACGTCAAATGATTACTCTTGGGGGAAGTTACGAGTTTTCAAAAAACACACAGTTAGCGATAGAAGGAGCTTACACTAAAAATGATTTAAATACTTTTTCTGGCAGAGATTCGGCCGATGACAGATCATATGCGTTTTCTCTCAACTTTAAGCATCGCCAGCAAATCAATAAAAAAGATTCTATCAATGGAAGTTTTTGGAATTCAGAAGTTTTCTTTGAGCAACGAGATCGCAATTTTCAATTTATAGAACGCTATCGGGATGTAGAATTCGAGCGAGACTGGAATGTTCAAGCCTTATTATTGTCTGGTAATGAATCTCTTGTCAGAGCTAAGACAGGAATCCAAAAAGGGCGTAATTTTTTAAATTACGAATTGGGTTCCTTTCTAAAAGGAGATGATTATGATGGGCTTAAAAATGGGTTCGGGGCGAATTATCAAAAGAAAGGATTTAGAATTCAATCGAAAGGAAGTTTTCTTCGCACAAAAGCAAATGATAACTCTAGCTTCATTCGACATTACACCACTGCGACTCAGCAGGTGGGAAAAATCACGATTGGGGGCTATTTCGAACAAGAGCAACTGGAGTTTTTTCAAGGGGAAACTGATACTCTGCAGGCGGCAAGTTTAGACCGTAGGATTTGGAGAACATTTGTACAGGTTGGCGATAGTGCGGCTGGTAAAACTGCAAAATTAAGCTATGGAGAAACTTACGACCTGCTACCAGAAGTAGATGAATTGAAACGAGCACAGAAAAGTGAAAACTTTGAGTTTGATTTTGCCTTAACGGAGAATCGAAAAAGTCAATTGAGTGGTAAGGTAACGTATCGTCAATTTTTAATTGAAGATGAGGAGTTAAGTAATCGACAAAAGGAAAATACTCTATTGGGTAGGTTACAGTATAATTTAAAAGCCCTGAAAGGGTTTGTTACTTCAAATACCTTCTATCAGTTAGGAAGTGGTTTAGAGTTTAAAAGAGAGTTCTCTTTCTTGCAAGTGAACGATGGTCAAGGAACACATTTGTGGAACGATTACAATGGAAACGGGGTTAAGGAATTTAACGAATTTGAGGTAGCTGGGCCAAATAATCAGTTTGAATCTAATTATATCCGTGTTTTTACGCCGAGTAATGAAAGGGTTTCTATTTATTCGAATCAGTTTAATCAAGTATTGTTTCTAAAACCAAATGCTATTTTGAATGGAACAAAAGGATGGCGTAAAGTAGCAAGTAAGTTTTCAAATAAAGCAACGTATCGTGCAGAACGTAAAACGGGAACACAAGAAGCGGTTTATAATCCGTTTGGAATTGATACGGAAGATTCTAATCTTGTCTCTGTAAATTCTTCTTTTGCTAACACTTTCTATTTTAACCGAATTAACCCAAAGTTTGGTGCTGAGTTTTTCTATTTCAATAACCGGAATAAAAGTTTATTAACCAATGGTTTTCAAAGTCGGTCATTGTTTCAGAATGAATTACGATTGCGTTACAATGTAAATAGTAATTACTCTATTGAATTAAAACTAACAGATTCAAAGCGGATTAGCAGAGCAGAGAACTTTCAAAATCGGAATTACAACATTAATTCGCAGCAAATCGAGCCAAAAATTAGCTTTCAGCCTTCGGTAAAGTTTCGGGTTAGTATTTCAGGCATTTATGCACAGAAGAAGAATGATATTGAAACTGAGTTGAATATGGGAAACTTGGAAGAATCGGTGAATTCGAGTTTCTCAACCGAGTTGCAATTTAATCAAGCAGGAAAAGGAACCTTTTCGCTAACGGCAAGCTATATCAACATTAAGTTTAATGCTCTTGAAAATAACTCTTTAGCCTTTGAAATGTTAGACGGATTAACAAAAGGTGATAATGTTACATGGGATTTACGTTGGCAACGAAATTTAGCGAACAACCTCCAATTAAATTTAAACTACGGAGGGCGTAAATCGGGAGATTTGAAAATTATTCATACTGGAGGAATGCAAGTAAGGGCCTTCTTTTAGAAAATTATGGAATCTTCCTCAATTTGGTTATTGAATCCAAATCGCTCTCCCATAAATCGAGCTGCATAGTTCTTTCAAGATCAAATTCTACTTCCCAAATTTCTTGTGCTAGAGAGCTATTTTTACATTGAAAAATGTACCGTCCGCTATGTTTATAAATAGTATGAGGAATACATTCCATTGGGCTAACTTTTAAAATCAATGTATCTGCAATTCGGTCTCTAATTGTAAAGTTAATGGGTTTACTAGTGTTTATACTAAACTCTAGATTATTGTCAATCCCAATTACTTTAATTCGTTCTTGGCCTCTGCAAAATAAAGTAGATGTTAAAAACAAAACAATGATGAGAGAACTAAGTTTCATGATGTGCTAGTCAGATTTTCTTTAAAAATTAAAACAACAATCTGTGCGGGTATATTTTCAAGTGCAATGCATGAATTTGATCGTACAGCATTTCCCGCAATTCCTCGTAATTGATTCTTTTTTGAGCAGAAATGAAAATGGCCGGATAGTTTTCCGTTGCCATAAAGGTGCGTTTCAAATCGTCTAAACTCATGTTCTCTCTGGTCTCAGGAGTTAAATCGTCTTCATCTTTCTTCACGTAAGTAAAAGCGTCTACTTTATTGAATATCATGATAGTTGGCTTGTCATTTGCTCCTAAGTCTTGTAAGGTTTGATTCACCGTTTCAATTTGCTCTTCAAATTGAGCATGCGAAATATCAACTACATGCAATAGCACATCAGCCTCTCTTACTTCGTCTAAAGTTGATTTAAAGGAATCTACCAAATGATGCGGAAGTTTGCGAATAAACCCAACGGTGTCGGTTAATAGAAAAGGTAAATTACCTACAACAATCTTTCTTACCGTCGTATCTAATGTCGCAAACAGTTTATTCTCAGCAAACACATCCGACTTCGCAAGTAAATTCATTAAAGTAGATTTTCCTACGTTGGTATAGCCAACTAGTGCAGCTCGAATCATTTGTTCTCTGCCTCTTCTTTGCGTCGCTTTTTGTTTATCAATCTTTTCTAATTTGGCTTTAAGCAGAGCAATTTTGTCGCGAATAATTCTTCTATCCGTTTCAATTTCTGTTTCACCTGGACCTCTCATTCCAATACCACCTTTTTGTCGAGAAAGGTGAGTCCACATTCTAGTTAATCGCGGTAAAAGATATTCGTACTGGGCTAATTCAACTTGCGTTTTAGCAGCTGCAGTTCTTGCTCTTTTAGCAAAAATGTCAAGAATTAATTTGCTTCTATCAAGCACCTTGGTCTCGTTAAAAGCGTTTTCGATGTTTCTTGTTTGAGAAGGGGTAAGTTCATCATCGAAAATGACCATTCCGATCTTTTCTTTGTTCACGTAGTTTACAATGTCTTGCAACTTGCCGGTCCCAACAAAGGTTTTTGGATGTGGTTTGGCTAACTTCTGAGTAAAGCGCTTAACCGTTTCGGCTCCTGCTGTTTCTGCCAAAAATGCCAATTCATCTAAATACTCTTCAACTTGATCTTCCTTTTGTTCTTGAGTAATTACCCCAATAAGAACAGCCCTTTCAATTTCCTGATCTAAAGTATAATGCATATAAAAGTTAAATTAGAACCATTCTCTAGCAATGCCCATATCAGCCCAAGGCCAAGGAATTGCTGCAAAGATAATTACCATAGCAAGTGTAAAATAAATCGCTTGCCTTCTGAATTTAGTGCTATCTGTTTTGGCTTTCTTTGCCATTATTCTACCCAATGTAATAATTACAATTCCTACAATCATTGAGAGCATGTGTTCTACAGCCCAAAAACGTAGTACAGTATCTTTCATAGCAGCACCCATATCAGAAGTTGCAGTCTTAACAACATCACTAACACTGTATAATACAAAACCAACCACTAATTGCAAATGAGCAGAAATAAATAAAAACAAACTCAATTTGTTATCGCCAGCAGCGTATTCTTTTTTGCCAAACCAACCTAGGAATGATTTTACAACGTTGATAATAAGAAAAATAACAATTGCATATCGCAGTAAGTTGTGCAGATGAGTTAATCCTGTTTCCATGAGTATAATTTTTGTAAATGTATAAAACCAAAGCTTTACGAAGGCGGCTTGTTTTCTTTATTTTTGAGTTTTCGCCAAAATTTATGCAAAATATACTTTTTTCAATAGCCATGCTCTGGTCATTTGGAGCCTTTTCGCAAAGTTGGAAGCCGGTAAACGGAACCAAAGATGCCAAGAATCATTATACAGCAATCACTAATGCGACTATTTATGTAAAAAATGGGGAGGTAATTCAAAACGCTACATTACTGATTAAGAATGATAAAATTATTGAGGTAGGAACTTCGATAGCGTTGCCAGCCAATACGGTTGAAATAGATGCCAAAGGGAAATTTATTTATCCTTCGTTCATTGATTTGCATACGCAATATGGATTAGATCCGATAAAAAGTGCAAACCGAAGTAGAGCACAGAAACCACAATTAAACACTAAGAAGGATGCAATTTTTTATTGGAATGAAGCAGTTAAGCCTGAAGTGAAGGCAGCCAACTTGGTAAGTCCAAAAAAAGCGGATGCTGAAAAATTTCGGAAGATGGGATTTGGAACAGTTCTAACGCATCATAAGAATGGATTATTGAGAGGAACTTCTAGTTTAGTTGTCCTAAATGAAGGAGATGATTTCAAGGTACTTCAAGCAGAAAGCGCAACTCATTATGCATTTAACAAGGGCAATTCTAGGCAAAGTTACCCGTCATCGTTAATGGGTATGATTGCACTTATTCGACAAGTACATTTTGATGCGGAATGGTATGAAGAGAATAAAGCGATCACAGCATATAATAGAAGCTTAACGGCTATTAAAGAAACCGAAAATTTGCCGAAAATTTTTGATGCGTATGGAACGCTATCACAACTAAGAGCCGATAAAATAGGCGATGAATTTGGATTTCAATTTATTTTAAAAGGAGATGGAACAGAATATAAAAGAATAGAAGACATGAAGGCCACAGAAGCCGCTTTGATTGTTCCTATCAATTTCCCAAAGGCTTACGATGTGACTGATCCATTTGAAACCATACGGTTATCACTTTCGGCAATGAAGGCTTGGGAATTGGCACCACAAAACTTAAGGTATTTAAGCGAAGCAGGAATTGATTTTGCTATAACCTCTGATGGGTTAAAAACGGATAAAGAATTTTTTCAAAATTTGAAGAGGGCGATTGAACAAGGACTGGATAGAGATGATGCTATTAGAAGCCTAACAGAGATTCCGGCTCAACTGATTGGTGCTTCAGAAATGATCGGAACTCTTGAAAAAGGCAAGTTGGCGAATTTTATAATCCTTTCAGATACGGTATTTAAAGCCAAAACTAAACTGCATTCTAACTGGGTGAACGGAATTGAGCACGGGTATTATTCAATGAATTTCTTTGATTATGCAGGTAACTATAGCCTGAACATCAACAGAAAAGAGCAATTTGATTTAACGTTAACCGGCAAAGGGAATGTCATGAAAGGCAAAGTGGCAAAGAAAAACACGGAAGAAAAGGTAAAGGCTACGGTTAAATTACAAAACAATCGAATTAACCTAAGCTTTACCGTAGACGAAAAATTGTATCGTTTAAGTGGCAGCGTAAGCGATTCGAAAAGTAGAATTTGGAGTGGTAAAACGCTGATAGATGGGGTATGGAAAGATTGGGCAGCAATAAAAAAGACAAGTAAAGATGAAACTAAAGAAACGCTGAAAAAGGACTCAACAAAAACAAATAAAAAACAAGTAAGGGGTAGTGTATTTTATCCGAATATGGCTTTTGGATGGGAGGACAGTGTGCCTTCTACAACAGAAAATTTATTGTTTAAAAATGCCACGGTTTGGACCAATGAAGAACAAGGTGTTTTAAGAAACCATGATGTTCTTGTGGTGGATGGAAAGATTAAAATGGTGGGCTACAAGATTAACATGGAGGTGATGTTTCCAAAAATGGGAAATAAATTCAAGGAAGTTGACGCTACTGATTTACACTTAACTTCAGGAATTATTGACGAGCATTCTCACATAGCTATTCAAAGGGGAGTGAACGAATCAGGACAAGCAGTTACCGCAGAAGTGAGCATTTCTGATGTTGTAAATTCTGATGACATTAACATTTACCGTCAATTATCTGGGGGTGTTACAACTTCCCAATTATTGCATGGATCTGCAAACCCTATTGGAGGCCAATCTGCGCTAATAAAATTGCGTTGGGGACAATCGCCTGAAAAAATGAAGATTGCAGGAGCCGATGGATTCATAAAATTTGCTTTGGGAGAGAATGTGAAACAATCCAATTGGGGAGATTTTAATACCGTTCGTTTTCCGCAAACAAGAATGGGAGTAGAACAAGTCTATTACGATGCTTTTCTGAGAGCTAAGGAATACAAATCAGAATGGATTTTGTACAATGCAAAAGGGAAACGAGAAAAATCGAAAAGCATTGCACCAAGATTTGATATTGAGTTAGATGTGCTTTCACAGATATTAGATAGCCAACGATTTGTAACCTGTCATTCATATATTCAATCAGAAATTAATATGCTAATTCATGTAGCTGACTCAATGGATTTCAGAATTAATACGTTTACTCATATTTTAGAAGGTTATAAAGTTGCCGATAAATTAAAAGCTCATGGTGCAGCAGGTTCTACTTTCTCAGATTGGTGGGCATATAAATTTGAAGTGAACGATGCTATTCCTTATAATGGAGCAATCATGCACAATCAAGGAGTTTTGACAGGTTTCAATTCAGATGATGCTGAAATGGGTCGGAGATTGAATCAAGAGGCAGCGAAAGCGGTTAAATACGGAGGCGTTTCTGAAGTAGAAGCATGGAAATTTGTGACGTTGAATCCAGCCAAAATGTTGCACTTAGATGATCGAATAGGAAGTATAAAAGAAGGAAAAGATGCTGATTTAGTATTGTGGACTCACAATCCGTTATCGATTTATGCCAAAGTGGTCGCTACTTACATTGATGGAATTCCATATTACGATGCTAAAAGAGATAAAGAGTTGCGAAAAAAAGTGCAAGCTGAAAGAGAACGATTAATTGCTAAAATGCTAAACGAGAAGAACGCAGGAAAGCCAACTCAGCCAATCAAAAAAGAAAAGAAAGTGTTGTACGAATGTGATACCTTGGAGGAATAAGATGAAGAATATAATTATAATAATAGCTTGTTTATTAAGTTGGTCTGTTTCGGCTCAAACTCCGGCAAACCCTCAATCTAAATCTATATTGTTGTTGGGTGCTAAAGCACATCTGGGCAACGGGAAAGTAATTCCGAATGCAGCCATTGGATTTAGAAATGGTAAAATAGACATGGTTTTATCTGCTATCGATATTCGAATGGATTCAACCAAATACGACAAAGTTATTCATTGCGAGGGAAAGCATATTTATCCCGGGTTTATTGCTCCAAATAGCAGACTTGGTTTAGTAGAAATCGATGCAGTTAGAGCTAGTCGCGATCAACGTGAGATAGGTCAATTTAAGCCACATATAAGAAGTTTAATTGCCTACAATACAGAGTCTCGAATTACGTCAACCGTTAGAACGAATGGAGTTTTACTGGCTGAAGTTGCTCCAGTAGGAGGTTTTATATCAGGCACTTCGTCGATTTTCAATTTAGATGGGTGGAATTGGGAAGATGCCGTTCTAAAAAAAGATAATGGGATTCATTTGAATTGGCCAAACATTTGGTCAACCATGGGTTCAGATACAAAGAAAGATGGTGAATGGAAAAAAAAGTATGTCAAAAATGTAGAAGAGATTAAGCAGTTTTTTAAGGAAGCAGAAGCGTATAACAAGGGGGAATACCATTTGGAAAAAAACATTAGGTTCGAAGCCATGAAACCTGTTTTTACAAAAAAGAAAAAGGTGTTTATTCATGCCAATCGAGTTCAAGAAATAACGGATGCTATTTACTTTTTCGATGATTATGAGTTTGAGATAGTTCTAGTTGGAGCTTATGACGCTTGGTTGTTGGCAGACTTACTGAAAGACCGTTCAATTCCTGTTGTTTTAAGGAGAGTTCATAGCTTACCAATGAATCAGGATGATGATGTTGATTTGCCCTATAAAATGCCGAAAATATTAGCAGATAAAGGGATTTTGGTGAGTTTAGATAACTCAGGAAGTATGGAAGCGATGGGAACCAGAAATTTGCCATTTTATGCCGGTACAGCTGCGGCTTATGGAGTAGATAAAGAAGCTGCTTTAAGCATGATTACTTTGAATACTGCAAAAATTCTAGGAGTAGACAATTGGGTAGGAAGCATTGAAGAAGGCAAATATGCCACCCTGTTTATTTCAAACGGTGACGCTCTGGACATGAGAACGAATCAAGTTATTCTCGCCTTTATTCAAGGTAAACAAATTGAGTTGACCAACCCTCAGATTGAACTATGGAAAAAGTACGAAGGGAAATATTCAGAGTAGTGTATTTTGAACAAGATTTTTCTCAAGGAGGATGTTTCATTTTAAAAAGCAAGAATGAATAAAACGATACTTGTTGTTATATAATATTGATTCGTATTTTAAAAAGAAGCAGCAAGGTTTCCTGAATGGCTAGTATTGAGAAGAAGTTAAATTTTATCGCTTTCCACTTTTACATGAAAATACTTTTCTTGAGCTAAAAAGAGCGCAGGAATTAATAGTAGAGCGCCATAAGTAATTGTTTTGTAATGCTGACTAATTCTATTTAACTCCCTTCCAATTATCCCATCTGTGGTTAAAGTCATCAATATAAAAGAAAGAATTACACAAGCTAAAATGGTGTACCATTTAAGCTTGAACGTTTGTTTGAACTGAAAGGTATACGTAAGAAAATAGAGGAGATAGGTTTGAGCAGGAAGAGCTAACAGAAATGCATACTTCTGTTGACGAGGAAAAATTAAAGGAATGAGTAACATGAGGTAAGAAAGCTCTTTAATCTGATGTAAATTAGTTTTAAAATGGGGTGGTCCTGGCTTTTTCAAGAAAAACAAAACAGAGCATACCAGCGATAACCGAATTAAGTTGATTATGAAAAGCACACTTTCAGTGTCCAATGAAGTTATGTTTCGAAGATAAGGGAACGTGCCTTCCTGTCTCTTATACACATCTGACGCTGCCGACGATCTACTCTGTGTAGATC
>CAJXRL010000022.1 GCA_913059105.1 uncultured Flavobacteriales bacterium | reverse complement strand
GATAACTCATAATCGAACACTTGTAATGCTTCAACCCGTTGGTCGCACTTGCAGTCCGAGCTTCAAATAAATTCTAGAAACAGGCTTTAGTTGTTCTCAATTTCATCATTTTAACCAGAAACTGAGTTAAAAAGTCACTTAGCGGTTTTGTTAGTTAGAATCTGCCTGTTCAACTCCAAAGCGAGAAAGTGTTAATTTCACTTTCAAAACAGCAGCATGACCATTTTTATATTTTTTGTTATCATCGCGCTGGTCTTAGTGTACATGGTTTCTTCCACAAGATGGAAGCTAAGTAAAGACCGCATCTCTAGTTTGGACTTGGCAAATTTTGACGTGTATGAAAAGAAATCAGTCTCCGCTTCGGCAAAATTGAAGATGGGCGAAACCGTAGGTATTCCAATAAGTAGCACCGTATTGGTCAATGATCAAGAAATACATCTCATTCCGAATAAGTTCAATCTACTATTGTTCATGACGGATTTTCCTTTTTCGTTCTACAAAAAAGACAACAAAAAATTCAAAATACGTCGCTCTGAATACACCGAAGTTGCGTTTACCTCCCGTAAAAAGGATGCTTCTGTTTTTGGTAAAGAGTTCGACGTAACCATTAGAGTTTACAATGAGGATGAAAAGAAGGAAATGCTACGGAAATTAAAAAAATGGCAATAGCATGCATCTCAAAGAACATTAAAATATGACCAAACAAGATACTTCATTTGACAAACAACACTTAATCATTAAGAGTGGAAAATGGAGTGTTGAATTGGATTACGAAGATTGGTATTCTGACATAAAAGAAATAAAACCAACCCCATCTGATTGTGTAATTGAATTATCCGAAAATGCGAATAGGGGTTCCGTTTTAAGATTTACAATTTCCGATGGACATTCCCAAAAACCATGTTTCATAAAAGGCATTGAAGGAGGAACTTATTTGCATCAAGCAGATGACAAAGACAATTGCCAATCTGTGAAAATTGATGGTAATAATCTAGTCTTGTGTTTTGGATTTAACTTTACATCTCTCAGCCTAACTAAATTGGTACTTAACTGGAACTTAAAACCAGACATTGGTGGAGTTTTTGAATTCTACGAATTGGATAATGACTATCTGTTAAGAGGAGAAGTAGAAATTCATAGAATAAGTAAAAATGGTCAAACTAAATGGAGCTATGGTGGACGGGATATCTGGGTGAATATAGAAGGAAAACCAGAGGTTCAAATTGAAGAGAATGCAATTCGACTTTTGGACTTTAATTCGGATGAATATGTCATTGACTTTAATGGAAAAACAATTAAGAATTAAATGGAAACGGTTGCTGCAGTAATGTATAGCCATTGTGAGTAAGGTCGCTTGGTTGGCTTCTACTCTTTTTAAAACCCACAAAATTAGATTGCGAGTTTGTATAGAAAGAGAAAATAACAAAGCTGCCTCACGGCTTTGTATATTAAGAGATTGCTTCTATCCTCACAAGAAATTCTTAATTTTATAACCCCCGCAACAAATCATAAAGGGGCGTTAGAAACAATTGTTAAACCCGTGATAATTAATGAGAATTTTGAAGCTTAAAAATAATTTTAATTGGAAATACATAACAGGAGAGATTCTATTAATTTTTATTGGAATTAGTCTTGCCATAGGATTTAACAATTGGAATACTTCGCTTAAGTCTACACGACAGATTGATATCTCTATTACACATATTAAGGAAGAAATAGAAAATAACCTCAAAGAGTTGAAGGAAGCTCGAAAAGTCAATCAGAAGATCTTGCAGGCTTTTTCTGAACACAAAAAAATATACGATGGTAAAACAACAGACTTAATTACATCGCCTGAACATTTTGCTATACTTCAAACTAAGTACCCTGGATTTTTTAGGGCTTCCGATACTTTAAAGCTGGATTCTAATTTATTTCATTATTCCGGTAGTACTAGCGTTAATCTTGAACTATTTGAACTTACTGAAATAGCATGGGAAACTACACGCTTAGTCAGCATTACAAATGAATTCAAATATGAGTGCTTGTATGAATTAGAAAGCATGTACAGTCTTCAACGGAGGGTTCAAAACGAAATTGATAAAGCTGCCTTCGCATTACAAAAGGGAAATATTAAAGAATTGATGAGCATTTTGGGATTTTTGGTGCAACTTGATCATCAATTGGAATTAAATTACGCTACCATACTTAAAGACATTGAAAACTGTCGCTAACAACACATAAACTACATTGAAACTCTGTTTAGCCAAAACGTAAGCCAGTTAATATAGGACCAAACGAAATACTTCATTTGACAAACAAAACGTAATTAGTAAAAGTGGAAAATGCACAGTGTTAGCGTATTTAATAAATCCGTTATCAATTTGTAGCACAACTAACCAAGCAAATTGTTAAAAACTATTCTATTTGAATCTGTTCATCAATCTGAAATAGATGAAATGATGAACGAAATTGCTTTGGAATTTGATGCGTCAATATTTCATAAACCCACAAATGAGATACCTTCAACACACGCTAAATATTGGGTAGTATTAAATAACAATAAAGTGATTGGCACTGTCGGGCTAATTTGTATCAACAACAAATTTGGCATCTTAAAAAGAATGATGCTAAAAAAAAATCGTGGAAAAGAGCTTGGGATATCAAAATTATTTCTAGAAAAGGTCGTCAACTAGTATAAATAATATCAATTGAATTTAATGATATTACCTTTTTGAGCTAATTATTTATTCAAAAACGGCATCACTAAAATGAGACAAGATTTAAATTCGCTATGTTAATTTAAGAGCGTTTTGTTAGAAATTATATAATTTTACTTCTAACAAGAATTGTGAAAGTATTAGACAAACAATTCCTCTGTTAACTTTTTTGGAATTCAAAAACAAGAAATGAAAACCTTAGTTTTAGATAAAGCTGTAAATAATATGCGAGAAATGGCTGCGCACTTCAACGCAGAGCTAGATGAGGGTAACGATGCTGCAACGATTACCATGGATAACCACAAAGCAAAAGGGTTTATCAGTTCATATCGTATCTTCCGAGGGTTGACAGTTTGGGTTTATAATATTACTTTTTTATCAGAATTTAAGGTTGACTTGGGAATACCCGAGAAAAGGCCCTATTATTTTTCCTATAATGTAAAAGGGCATTACCTTCATCGGTTTGGTGAGCAGGAAAAATTCACCAAGATACTTCAGAACCAGAACATGATCGTAAGAAGAAGTCCAGATACTTCTGTACAAATTGTTTTTCCTGCAAATGTTGAGCTAAAAATAGCGGTGATTATATTGGACATAAGTTTATTCGAAAATCTTGATATACGGAATGCAAAAAGGCTATTTAAAAAAATTGAAAAGGTATTCTCAGAAATTCCTTCACATTGCGATTATAGACATCTTGGAGGGATTGATACCGAAACAGAAAAGTTCGCTTCAATTCTATGTGAGAACAATGATGTTGACTTAGTAGGAGGGCTTCTTGCTGAAGGTGCTGTTTTTAATATGTTGGCTTCACAGATTCATGCGTATAGAATTGATATCGCAGAATCTGGCCCTAAATCCAACCTAAGTAAGGCTGAGCTATCTAAAATAACGACTTTAGGATCCTACGTAGTCAAAAATTTCGAAACCAATATCACGATTCTTAAATTGAGTAAAGAGTTTGGAATAAGCCCAAAAAAATTGCAAATGGGGGTAAAATATCTTTATGGAAGCTCTGTAGGGCGCTATATTTCAAACCTTCGAATGGGTCACGCTAAACATTTGTTCATTACAACTGATTTGAATGTATCAGAAGTCTGCCATTTGGTGGGAATAACTAGTAGTAGTTACTTCTCTAAAGTATTTAAAAATAGGTTTGGTACATTACCTCGACACTTTAAAAACTAGTCGTTACATTGAAATGCTAAGAGCTTATATTTTGAAATAATTTAACCGCTCTACTTATTTAAGACGAAGTAGAATCTTATTTTAGACCATCCATTTTTTTACTTATTACATCGATTTACGGTAAATAACCAATGAATATAGCGATTCTACCATTTTGAGCTAATTGTTTATTCAAAAATGGCATTAGTAAATAGAGACATCATTTATATTCGTAATGCTGAATAAGTAATGACTGGAAATCTTTCTAAAAGGACTCGTGAAAGTGCCAAACAAAGGATACCCTTATTTTATTATTTTTTGGAATTGGAAATAAATTAAATTGCCATTTTTTGAAATTCTAGAAGTAAAATGGTCTCGTTAAGAAGAAGAAATGAATTGTATAAAATGAGAACGTTATCCAGATTACTACCTTTTTTTAAAAGTTGAATAATATCTTCAATGTTAAGTTTAGATAAATCAATATAAATTGAAAAAAATGGAAATTATTAAACGGTTTCTTTTGCTATTATTAGTGGTTGCTAATTATCATGTTGCTGCACAAAACACCCTTCCAAATAACGTAAATGAAAGTTCCATTCCTAAAGTGGTGGCTCTTAGCTTTAATTGGCAATATCCAAATATACTAGAGCATTCTTGGCATGCAACACACATAAGTTATTGGTACAATGATTTCGGTGATGGATGGTATAATGACTGGTACGGTTCGCGAACAGAAGCCACTTACAGTTACCAACAAGCGAATTACTATGAAGTAATTTTTACAAAAAACCCGGGAGAGGTCAGCAGGGCTATTTACAACCAATATGGTTACTGGTATGAAACAAGAACCCTACTAAAAGCATTGCCTCCAATGATTGTGGAATTGCTCAATAAAACAAAATATGCCACTTGGAAATGTTCTATAAACAAGGAAAGAATTGAGGCTACAGGATGGCCTGGAACAGTTTATCGTTTCAAAGTAACCAAAGGTATTCAATCATTTATTATTCGTTTAGACTCAAAGGGGAGTCTTACTCAAGAACGAAAATTAGAATCCAAAAAATAGAACTATACATTTAATGCAATAGCTATAAGGTTGAGGTAAAGATACGAACTGAACCATTTCAACTGCCCTATAATAGTTGTTCCAGAAGCTCAAATCTGATAGTATTAGTAGTTTTAAAAAGGCGTAGTGAACCACTGCTCATTTTTGTACTGCTCTTGCTTTGAGGCTGCTTCTCTGCTTTTCACCAAAATGTAATCCTTGTCGAACAGTCTGGATCGATATCCCATCAGGTGCATGACGTCTTTGGCCATAAATTTTGCAATCTTTTTATCTAATAGCAATGCATCCCTTTTAGAGCTTGCCCATTTAACCCCCGGCAGCAGTGGCAGTAAACGGTCAAATTTCCAATTTCTAAATAACTCTGACAGCTTTAACGCAAATCTAGGAATGGGGCGAATCGCAAAAAAACCATCATCGCCTTGGTTTTGGTACAAGGGCATAAAAACTCGTGAATCGTGGTCTGCAATTACCTCTTTCCCATTGCTAGTTGCTAATCGTTCCCCTTTTCTAATCAACTTAAAGTTCTCGTAGCCGGGTTCCATTTTAAAGGGATCGCCAGCTTTTATGGCAAAGCGATAATAGATCTCGTAAATGCCCAAGGTCTTTGCTCCAGCTTTCTTGAGTTTCTCAAAATGCGCATAATAATTCACATCGCTTACGCTAATAATTCCTACATAAACCAATGATAAATAGATAAAAGCAATATGATTTTCTATGGCAGCTGGGTCGTCATGCTGCCCGCCTTCAAATCCAAAAGAAACAAAACCAAGTTCGTTGATGTAACTCAATAAAGGCCCTGTCAAATACTCCTCTATTCCTAAAATGGAAGCACAAGGAAACTGCTGCGTGAACTTCCTGTTCAATAAGCTATCATTTACCGTTAAAAAAGGTGCCGTTTGGCTTGAAGTTGTGTGCAGGTCCATAAAGTAAAAAGGTCCCTCATCGGCGCTTAAAATAAGGTCTAGCTCTCTTTGAATTTCTATTTGCTGAGCAGAGTCTTCATCTTCTAACGGCAATTCATTCTTTGCCATTTTTTTCAATCTAGAAGCTGTCCAAAGGCGGTTTAAATCTTTCTTGTCATATCGTTTGCCCCGTTCCAGCGCCCAAAGGTTTCCGGCAATCGCATATATGTTGCCCTTTATCTTGGTCTCAGTTTCTCGAAGTTCTGCCAAAACTTGCAGCAGCGCAAACACTCCCGAAGGTTCGTTGCCATGAATTCCTGCCAAGAAAATGATGCTTGCCCCCTTGTCGGCTCCCTTTATTCTGCCAATGTATCGATCCACCTCAACAGTTTGATTTGTGGCCTTATTATGCACTTTAATCATGCTCAA
Source organism: uncultured Flavobacteriales bacterium (assembly GCA_913059105.1). GTDB lineage: Bacteria > Bacteroidota > Bacteroidia > Flavobacteriales_E > Vicingaceae > NORP294. The sequence continues at coordinate 12,106 of CAJXRL010000022.1, read as the reverse complement.
AAGGAATAAGATCTGGAATGGTTATTATTCCGATTAAATGATCGTCGCTTATAACTGGCAAGCAACCCACTTCGTGTTTTTTCATCAGTACTATAGCGGCTTTAATTTCCATCGTTGGGCTAGCAAACAATATGTTTTTTTCCATGATGTCTTTGACTGTGTAATCTTCTTTCGATTGATTTTGGGCATTGAAGCGTTTCATGTGCGTCCAGGTTAAAATACCAGCAATCTCTCTTTTTTCATTCTCCACAGGAATGTGGTGAATTCCCTTCCACTCCATTACTTTAACGGCCAACTCTGCTGGGTCATTTTCATTTACCGTAAACAGTTGACGTGACATGATGTGATGTACAAATTTGGCATGTTTATTCACATTGGATTTCACCACTATATCTTCCCAATTGTGCACCGGTTTGTTCTCATTTTGATTCTCATACATGGTCTTGGTTAAAATCAATAAGGAATCGTCTGGCTTCAACTCGTCTTTTAATCTGCGGTAATTATCTACCGTCCATTGAGAACCGGTTTGCCCTTTGGTTCTTTTCTCAATAATGTTTAGCAGTCTGCTTATATCCGCTTGATCTATTTTGCATTTTTTTAGTCCTTCTTCAGCTATCGGTAACAGCTCTTGCAATACCAAATCCTTCACCGCAATTCGTTTTCCAAACCATCTCAACACAGACTCTTTACCGGTTCTAGCACTTTTAATAAAGTTTGCTTTCACTTCTCTAAAGTCCATTACAGCAGGCAAATCATCACAGTTTGACGGTCGTCCCATCATCAAACCTATCCAAAAAGCAAAGTTGGCTAGCTCATCAATTTGGGTTGGGCCTGAGGGAATGTATCGATTCTCAATTCGTAAATGGGGCTTGCCTCCACCTACTCCATAACAAGGTCGATTCCAACGGTAAATGGTGCTATTATTTGTTGTTAGCGCTTCTAGTTTTGGAATGTTCCCTTTTTGCAGTTCATCTATTGAGTTTTTTTGAATGGCCTTTCCTAAAATTACTTTATAATTGGCAATGTCATTTTTAAAAATGTCAACCACAGAACCTGTAAGCCATTCCGTTCCAAATGTCACTCTCGGCCGTTGATCTTTCAAGGAATGAGAGGATGAGCGCAAATCGATGCTTTGCTGGAACAAGGCGATTCTTGTCTCACACCATAGTTCCCTTCCTAATAAAAGCGGCGAATTGGTACAAATGCCCAATACAGGGCCGGATATGGCTTGAGCCCAATTGTGACTCGCTACAAAATCGTGCGAAGGGATTTGCAAATGAATTTGAAAACTAGTATTGCAAGCTTCAAAAAGCACCGAATCGTGTTTTATACTCAACTCATCTACTCCTCGAATTTTCAATTCAAAATCGCTTCCTCTTAAAGAGCGCATCATGTTATTTAGCGCCCAGTATCTAGGATTTGGGGTCATGTAATTAAACGCCAATTCGTGTTTAGTAATGGTGGGTAATATGCCTGTCAATAAAAGCTTAACATCTTCTAATTTTGCTACTTCCCCAGCTTTTGATAAGAGTGTTGACAGTTGGTTTTCTACTTGAGTAAAACAATCTCCGGTTAATTCAAATGGGTCCAGATTTATTTCCAAATTGTACTTGGCCAACTCAGTTGTAAAGTGAGGATCATTAATTTTCTTTAATATCAACTCTGCTTTATCCGAAGGCCTAAAATTCTGGTTCATCAGGCAAAACTCTTGCTCAGAACCGATTCTTCTAATATCATCCTCCATCATATTATGATCGAGCATGTACTGCAAAGCTTCTATATCATCAAGCAAATGTTTGATGAAGCTATTGTGCTCCGATTTGTTTGAGGTTGGATTAACGCTGTGATCTCCCATGATAGTTAATAATTAGATAAAGGAATTCTGAATTCGCTCTATCCAATATTAAAAATTTTGAGACTAGCTTAAAATGACATTCGTCATGTTTCTTAGATGCGGTTTTTAGAAAGAAGACCTAGGCTGAATATTCAATGAGATTCAGTAGAGCACCCTTGATAGCTTAGTTGAAGTTTACTTCACCAAAGCACCCATTACTGCCAATAGCTGATATTCTGCATTCTTAGCATCGTACTTGGCTTTACTTACCGCTTGTTCAGCGTTTAATAAGTTCAATTGCGCTTGTCGAAATTCTACTGAACTAATCTGTCCTAGTTTGAATGATTCTTCGCTTCGTTTGAAATTATCTTCAGCTGTAGCAACATTGTCTTTTTGGGCTTTCAAAACAAACAACAAATTGCGATAGGTTGCAAAAGCATTCATTCCTTGAGATTTTATATTTTGCTCCAAAGATTGTTGTTCAATTTGACTGTTTTTCAAACCCAACTTTGCATTTTTTACTTGGGTGTTTGTACTGCCGTTAAACAAGTTCCAACTCAAGGAGAAACCAGCCTGTGGCCCGTAATTTTGAGACCCAATTAAAAAAGCTCCGTTAGGGTCTTCCTGACCACGATAATTATAACCAGCGTTTGCTCCTACAGTTGGCATCCAATTCGATTTTGAAGAACCAATCGCATATTCACTTAAATTCTTATTGTTTTCAGCCAAGCGCAGTTGTATGTTGTTTTGTTCTGCTGCCATTAACACTTCCAACTCAACAAACAATTCATACGTTCCAACAACGGTATCCAGCTGGATGTCCTGCTCAATTTTTTGGCCCATAATAAAATTCAAGTTGCGTTTTAAGTTTTCCAACTCTTGAATTCCAGTCATTAAAGCAATGCTATCTGAATTTAAATCAACTTTTGCATTTAACACATCCAATTGTTTTGCCTGCCCATAATCATACGCATATTCAGCTCTTTTCTTTCGCTCTTTAGAAATATCTAGCGCATTTTTCTGTGCGATAACACTTTCTTCTAACCGAGCCACTTCGTGATAAATTCGGCTCAATTCTAACACCGTATTTTGAATGGTCAACTGCAATTGCAATTCACTTAACTGATGACTTCCTTTGGCTTGTAGGTATCTGAACTTTCTTCCTTGACCATCAAACAAGGTATAATTTACCGTTGCACTTGCATTGTAATTGTAAGAGTTGTTCGGGTCGAAAGTTCTGGTTTCTGTTATCAATTCATTCTCTCCTGTATTGTACGTCCAATTGTATCCTCCGTTGGCGGTTACGGTTGGTAAAAATCCATTGTTGGCTTTACTCGCCGAATTCTCAGCAATTTCTTCATTTACTTGAGCCATCAAAATATCATAATTGTTCTCCAAGGTCAACGCTAAAGCCTGCTCGAAGGACAATTTATTTTGTGCTTTCAAATTCCCGAAAAGGAACAAAAACACGAGTGTAGTTAATATGCTATATTTCATCTGCTTCTGCTTCTGAGGTTATTTCTTTAATTGCTCGCTCTACTGACTCTTTACTTGGTTTCTCCCCTTCCCACAACCACATCAAATAAACCTTGGCGGTATTGCTTACAGAAAGTAACATCGGCAACATTACTAAGGTCAACGCTGTGGCAATTCCAATTCCGTAGGCGATAGAAATTGCCATAGGGATCAAAAATTGCGCTTGTCTGCTTGTTTCGAAGATTAAAGGCGATAATCCAGCTATTGTAGTAATTGAGGTCAAGAAAATGGCTCTAAACCTCGAAGTTCCTGCTTTTAGTATTGCAGCATCGTAATCTAAGCCTTCTTTAAGGTAGCCGTTAAACTTTGCTATAAACACCAATCCATCGTTGACTACAATACCAATTAGGGCAATAATGCCTAGCATGGATAATATATTTACTGGAAAATCATGGATGTAATGTCCCCAACCTACACCAATAAATGCAAAAGGAACCATAACAATTAACAACAACGGCTGACTGTATGAACGGAAGGTAAAAGCAATTACAATGTAAATCAACAACAGTATAATTGGCAATACACTTTTCGCCGAATCTTGAACTTTTGCTGCTTCTCTATTTTGACCTTCATACAAGGCTGAAATACTTGGATATTTTGCAATTAACACTGGCATTACTTCCGTCTTAATTTCTTCAACAATATCAGACGCACTCTCCTTTGGGTTCTTTAAATCAGCTTCAATCTTAATTTCTCGCTTTCCGTCTAAATGATTGATAGAAATATCGCCTCTTTCAATGCTGTAATCTGCCAATTCCTTTAGTGGAATTCTATTCCCTTGAGGCGTTACAATTCTCATTTCTTCTAAATCCTTAATGGAAGATCGGCCTGCTCTATCGTAACGCACCCATACAATAATCTCATCCTCTCCCCTTTGGAAACGCTGAACTTGTAACCCGTTAAAGCCATTTCTTACCTGAGACATTAAACCGTTTAAAGTAAGCCCGAGACTATAGGCCGCATCGTTCATGTTTAAGGTTATTTCCTTAATCCCTTGCGGATCATTGTCCAATATATCCCTTAACAATACATTCTCTGATAAAATGACCTTTAATTCATCTTTAGCAGCTTTTAACTCATCGATATTGTAACCCAACAAGGAAACAGAAACCGGCTTTCCTCCAAAATTTGAATTCCCATCAATCACCAAGCTTTCTGCAGAAGGAAACTTGCCAACTTTTTCGAAAACTGCTCCTGCAATTTCAGATGCCGATACTTCTCTAAATTCGCCTGGTAACAGGTTTAAGGTTAATGATGCATTTGCTGTTCCGGGACCAACGGTTTTTATAATGTTCTCGATTACTTGATCCCCCCCTGCTTGCATTTCGCTATACTCTTTGTTCACTGCCCAAGCTGCTGCTTCCACAACAGAGATTAAAGAATCTGTCTCATCAGGGTTTACTCCTTGAGGCATGGTCAACTTAACAGAAACCCGATCACTCGCAATGCTTGGAAAAAATGTTCCTTTAATCACACCTCCTTGCATTGCTCCGACTGTAATCATGAGCAATGAAATTAAAATGGCAAAAGAAATAGGCTTGTACTTTAACGCCCAAGTCAATGATGGAGTATAGATGTTATCCCTCATATAATTCATCATTTTATCTCCCCACTGATTAAAGCGATAGGTTTTTTGACCTGCGGTAAGCACTTTTGAATGAGCAATATGGGCGGGAAGAATAACAAAGGCTTCCAATAGGGAGAATGCAAGCGTTAGAATAACTACAATACTTACTTCCATAAAAAACTCGCCTACTCTTCCGTCTAAAAAGAAGAAGGTGCTAAAAGCAATTACTGTTGTTATAATAGCTGAAGTAATGGCAGGAACAACTTCCATGGTTCCATCAATAGCTGCTTGAATTCTAGTTTTTCCTTTTTCATAATGATGGAAAATGTTTTCTGCAATGACAATTCCGTCATCTACTAAAATTCCAATAACGATAATCATTCCAAACAGAGAAAGCACGTTAATGGTTACATCTAAATAATTCACCACCATAAACATTCCTAAAAAGGAAATGGGCAAACCAAAAGCCACCCAAGCGGCTAACCTTGGACGTAAAAACAAGGATAAAAAAAACAACACCAAAACAACACCCTGAACTCCATTCTTAAGCAACAACTCAGTCCGTTGAATGATGGTAATACTTCTGTTACTCGTAACCGATAAGGTCACATTCTGGTTTTTTACATTAAACTCTTCAATAAACTTTAAAGTGCTATTTGAAGCTTCAACTAAATCCTCTTGATTGGTGGTACTAACATCAATATTTATGGAAGGGTTTCCATTAAAATAAGAACGGTTTGGCGTTTCAGACCAGGTATCAGAAATTTCTGCAACATCCATTAATTTCACTTGAGATCCGTTAGGAAATGCTTTCACAACAATGTTCTCAAGCTCTTTTGCATAGTACGATTTATTTCGTAGACGAATTAAATACTCCTCTTGCTTCGTTTTAACTGAGCCACCAGTAATTAATAAGTTTGCCGAAGAAACCGCCTGAGCGACGTCTTTAAATCCAATATCGTAACGGCGTAATACATCCTCTTTAACGGCAATCAGAATTTCTTCATCAGGAAATCCACTAACATCAACTTGAGAAATACCTGGAATTGTTCTCAACTCTGTTTCTACTTGACGGGCAATGGCTTTTAAAGCTGACAATTTCATTGATTTACCTGCAACGACCATTGAAACAGCTTTGTTAATCGTTTCTTGCTTGGCTACCACAGGTGGTTCCATTTCAGCTGGGAAAGAAGGAACTTTATCTACTGCATTTTTTACATCCGCCAACAACACATCAATGTCGTATCCTTTTTCAGACTCAACAACGATGCTTCCAGAATTCTCTTTTGAGGAAGAAGTAAAACGATCAATTCCCATTAAACCCCGAAGATTATTTTCAATTTTTAGCACTACACCTTCTTCAATTTCTTGAGGAGATGCTCCCGGATAAACAACCGTTATGTTGATCATCTTAGAATCCTGAAGCGGAAAAAAACTGGAAGGCATATTGGTCATTCCAACATATCCCAGAATAAAGAATGCCAGTATAATAACATTTCCAGCAACGGGATATTTAATAAAGTGAGTGATTAATCTTTTCATCTTAGTTCTTCCCTTTGTAAACGATTACTTTCATTCCGTCAAATGCTGCTGGAGGAACTTTTGTTAAGACTTGCTGTCCATTCGTTAATCCAGTTATTACAGCCGTAGTTTGGCTAAAGTACTCTGTAGTTATTGATTTTAAAACCAACATACTATCCTCAACTATATAAACTTGATTATTATCTACTAATGAGGCTCTCGAGATTTCAAAAGCGTCGACAATTTCTTTAGCTTTTACTTTAGCTTTAAGAAACATGCCTTCTTTTAAATCATTCCCACTTACGGATACAAAAAATGTGCTCATCTGACTGCTTTTGTCAATAGCCTTGACCAAACGAGATATTTCTCCTATCCATTTTTTAGAAGACAAACCATCCATAGTCAACTCTACTTTTTGACCAACTTTTAATCGCTCAGCAGTAATTGCATCTACCGAAGTCTCTAGTTCATAAACTTTCGGTTGAATAAATACACCCAATGCTTGGCCTGGTCTCACTACCGTTCCTGGATCTACGTTAGCAGTTATGAGTGCACCATCATAAGGTGCAACCAAATTGTATTTCCTGTTAATAATTTCTAAATTTTTGAGGCTATGAAAACCGCTATAAATTCCACGTCCAACCAAAAATGATTTTAACTTTTCGGCCTTCACTTCGGGTAAATTTACAGTTGACTTTTCTACTGAAAAGTTCTTCATGTATTCATTCCATTTTGGAAACTCATCTGCGTAATCAGCTTTTAAATCAGGCATTACCGACATCAGTGTACTTTGAAATGACGAACGTTGAGAAAATAACTGCGCTTGCTGATCATTGGAACGGATGCGAATTAGAACATCACCTCTTTTAAAAGAATTACCGGCTTTAAATCGGCCATTATCAGCTTCCATTAATCCTTGAACTTCACTGTATAATTCTATCCGCTTTAAGGCTTCTAATGCACCTGTAGATTGCACAAACACCGGAATAGAATCATTTTCAACTGTAGTAATAAAAACAGTGGTTATATTTTCCTTAAATTCTTTAGCAGCTCTTTCTTTGGGAGCAGCCATAAAATCTTTTGTGACTTTTCCTATGGCTAAAATAGCTACTGCTAATGCAATTATTATTACTTGTCTTTTCTTCATTTTTTTACTTCTAATCGTTCAATTTCATGTGTTGCGTTTATTTGTATTTTTTCCAATACTCGAGTCGCAATTTGCATTTCTTCTTCTTCAACTCCCTGCTGTAAAACGGCAAAAAGGTTTTTCATAATTGGTTTTGTTTCTTCTAACACCATTTTTCCTTCAGACGTCAGTTCAACCTCATTTACTCGATTGTCTGCTGAAGATACATTTCGCTCTATGTAGCCCTTCTTTTCTATAGATTGAATTAATCGAGTTAAGGAACCCTTATTTCGTTCTGTAAGTATGGCCAAAAACGATTGATTTTTAGCACCTTCTTCCAAACAGAGCAATACAATAAATTGTTCTTTAGTAAGCGGCACATCATGAGCAGCTAGATGAGATTTAATCATCATGCTGATAAATTTTGTTGTTTTAGCAACTCTAGGTGCCATTGCTCCTTCTACAAAAGGTGGTAAATCTGAATTCACCATGCGAAAGTACAAATTAGTTGCACATGCAACTAATTGGAGCGAAACAAAAATTGTTAAAATATATTTTATAAATAATAGAACTATTCCATAGCTATTTGTTTCAGTAATGAGGAACTTCACAAACTACAATATCACTAACTTATGGCAATTCTTATTTTAATACTCGTTCTCTGGTACGGAGGTCTTTTCTTTCAAACCTTTTTCTTGCACCGTTATGCTGCGCATCAGACGTTTACCATGTCAAAAGGCATGGAAAAAATTACTTATGTCTTAACTTGGATTTTCCAAGGGAGCAGCTATTTAAGTGCTTACGGCTATGGAATAATGCATCGAATGCATCACGCTTATGCCGATACACCAAAGGATGTGCATTCTCCAAAATACGATAAATCGCTTTTTAAAATGATGTGGAGAACAAAAAACACGTATCAAGATATTAATAAAATAAAAGTCCAGGTGGAAGATAAATTCTTAATTAATGTTCCTCAATGGAAAAGCTTCGATGCTTTTGCAAGTTCTAAGGGTTCCAGAGTATTATGGGGAGCTGGATATGTTGTTTTCTTTTACTTTTTTGCGACTGCTTGGTGGCAGTGGTTATTACTTCCCGTGGCTTTCTTAATGGCCCCAATTCACGGTGCCATCATCAACTGGTTTGCACATATTTATGGCTATGTAAATTTTGAAGTAAAAGACACTTCAAAAAACTTTCTTCCATTCGATTTTTTAATGATGGGCGAATCGTACCACAACAATCATCACAAACGCAGCAGTAACCCTAATTTTGGAGGTGTTCGTTGGCACGAATTTGATCCAACTTTCTTTATTATGAGAATTTTGAATAGATTAAATATTATTCAATTGAAAAAGGTGAAGGGATAGGATTTATTCCTCAACACAAATATCTATACTCAAAAGCATTTTAGCTAAGTTCTGATAATGTACTTTTAGATTAAGGTATTCACTATTCTCCGGATATCTATTGCTGCGAAGTACATATAAGTTTTGTTGAATGGAATAATAGGTAGATATAGGTCGAATCTTGTTGCCAACGACAAATAGCCTTTCCCGCGCTTTATTTTTTACGTGATAAACCGGAAGTGCATAGCTCCCCCTTTTCTTAGCATATTGAATGGTCATAATTTCCTAAAGAGAAGTCATTAATATGGCCAATTCGGTAATTCTAGTTGAGTAACCAAACTCATTGTCATACCATCCTACAACTTTTACCAAATTCCCATTAGCAGATGTTAATTGAGAATCAACAATGCACGAATGCGAATTCCCGACAATATCAATTGATACCAATGGGTCTGTAGAGTATTGCAATATTCCTTTTAATTGTTTATCAGCTAACACTTTAAAAGCTTCATTTACCTGCTCCTTGGTAACTTCTTTGTTTAATACTGCAGTAAAATCAGTTAATGACCCATCAGGAATTGGAACCCTTAGTGCAATTCCATCCAGCTTTCCTAACATAGAAGGTAAAACTTTGCCAACCGCTGAGGCAGCGCCGGTTGTAGTTGGAATAATTGACATCGCGGCTGCCCTTGACCTGCGTAAATCTTTATGTGGGGCATCTTGCAGGTTCTGATCTGCAGTATATGCATGAATGGTAGATATATACCCCTTCTCTATTCCAAAGTTTTCATCTAAAACCTTTACCAAAGGAGCTAAGCAATTCGTTGTGCAAGAAGCATTTGAAACGATCAAATCATCCTTGGTTAGCGACTCTTCATTTACTCCTAAAACGATCGTTTTGATATCATCCTTTGCCGGAGCAGAAAGTAGAACCTTCCCCGCTCCTGCCGATACATGTTGTGATGCTAGACTCTTTGTTAAAAACCTGCCAGTGCATTCAATAACCAAGTCTATTCCTAATTTGCCCCAGGGTAATTTTGAAGGACTTGGTTCGCTAAATACTTTTACTTCTTTTGCATTAACTAGTAATGAATTATTTTCTGTTCGAACTTCATGTTTAAATTTCCCATGAACTGAGTCAAACTTTAAGAGATGAGCCAATGTTGCTAAATCAGTAAGATCATTAATAGCCACTACTTCAACTTCATTATTTCCAATTAACTCTCTAAATGTCAACCTGCCAATTCGACCAAATCCATTTATAGCTATTCTTATTTTCTGTTTCATCATTCCACCTTTAAGTTTGCAATTATAATTTTAACAGACACCATATTGAGTAAAAATTACATTATTCGACAATTATCTACGAATAATTCAATATAACTGAATATATCTATCAATATTTCAAGAATAACTTCATAAATAATCCAATTCTTTAGGATAATTCAAAGAACTGAACATTACAATTAAATTTGAAGCCTGAAGTCAACAAAAGTTTTAGTTTCGCTTAATATCCATTTGTTATGAAAAGAAGTAAGATAATTGGAACTGGTAGTTACATTCCTACCATAGTTCAACCAAACGAGAATTTTAGCTCTCAACGTTATTATACGGAGGAACAAGAGTTAATTGACAAACCAACATCTGAGATAACGGACAAGTTCCGTGAAATTACCGGCATTAGGGAAAGAAGATATGCCCCAGAAAAATTAAACACTTCTGACATGGGTTTTTTCGCTGCAAAAGAAGCTATTGAGCAATCAGGTATTGATCCGGAGTCAATTGATCAGATTATTTTTGCGCATAATTTTGGTGACGTCAAAAAACACACCATGCAGACAGACGTTTTACCTGCACTTGCCTCAAGAGTGAAACATCTTTTAAAAATAAAAAATCCAAAGTGCATTGCTTATGACTTGCTATTTGGCTGTCCTGGATGGGTTCAAGGTTTAATACAGGTAGATTCCTACTTTAAAGCAAAAACAGCCAAAACCGCTTTGGTCATTAGTGGCGAAACTCTATCGAGGGTTGTAGATCCTTTTGACAGAGATAGTATGATTTTTTCTGATGGAGCTGGTGCAGCAGTTCTACGTTACGAAGAAGGGAAAAGTGGAATTTTAGCCACGAATGCCTGTTCTCATACTTTGGACGAGGCATATTATTTGTACTTGGGTAAGTCAAACTTTCCCGAATCTGATCCAAGAATACGCTACATTAAAATGAATGGACGAAAAGTTTATGAATATGCTCTAACTTATGTGCCACAAGCGATGAAAGAATGTTTAGATCTTGCAAACGTAGGTATCGAAGAGGTGAAAAAAGTTTTTATCCACCAAGCCAATGAGAAATTAGATGAGGGTGTTATAAAGCGGTTTTTTAGACTATACAACATCAAAGAAATTCCTGATAAAATAATGCCTATGAGTGTACATGAATTAGGAAATAGCTCTGTCGCAACTGTACCTACTCTGCTAGATCGAGTTCTAAAAGGAAAACTTAGTGAGCACCAATTGGAGCAAGGGGATGTTATTCTTTTAGCATCTGTAGGAGCAGGAATGAATATAAATGCGGTTTGTTATAGAGTTTAGGTCTCAAAAATAGATTTAAAGAGACGTTCTTTATCGTTGATAGATTCTTCTAAACTTATCATAGACTCAGTTCTTATTACCCCCTGGATACTGTTGATTTTGTAAATAATGTTTTTTGCCTGCTTGGTATCCCTGCATCTTATTTTACACAAAATCCCGTATTGTCCAGATATTACTGACGCAACTGTTATCTCAGGAATTTTTGTCATTTTTTCAATAATCTTTTCAGATTCTATGGTCCTTCCCAAAATAACACCTACGTATGCTGTAAATGTGTAACCAACAACTTCATAATTAACCCGTAAAGTTGCCCCGGTAATAATTCTTCTCTTTTCTAGTTTTTTTACTCTTCCATGAATCGTTCCAGCAGAAACATTCACTTTTTTGGCAATTTCCGTATAAGGCATTCTAGCGTTCTCAATAAGACAAGCTAAAATTAGTTTGTCCGTTTTATCAATATTTCTAATCAGGTCCATAAGTAACAGGTGTAATTCACGAAAATGCAACAATTAGACTCAATCATTGCGCTATTCTCAATCTGTCTCTTATACACATCTGACGCTGCCGACGATCTACTCTGTGTAG
>CAJXRL010000021.1 GCA_913059105.1 uncultured Flavobacteriales bacterium | reverse complement strand
TACACAGAGTAGATCGTCGGCAGCGTCAGATGTGTATAAGAGACAGGATATAATGTTAAATAACTCCAATTTAAAAGTTTTTAATTAATGGCCTCATTAAAATATGCAAAAGAACAACGGAATCTTAATTTTAAGGCAAAAAAATAGGGGTTACAATTGTAACCCCTATAACATTTGTAACAAGTTGCCTTATTTTGGTAACCGAATACTTATTCCAACAGAATGATAATTCATTATCCGGTTTACACCCCAACCATAAGAATAATCCAGTTGAATATTGTCGGAGATTAGGTAAGTCATTCCAGCATCTAAATTGCTTTCCCAATCTTCAAATTCTACATAATCCCCAAATGCTTCTACATACAACCCTACCCTATCACTTAACCCAACTCCGTATACTAGAGTGTAGGTAAAATTGCCTTCAGCATATCGCACCAAACCTTCTTCATTAAAATCTAGATCATAATTATTATAACCGAGGTTGGCGCTCAAGTTTTTGTTTTCAGATAAATCATAAGAAAGATTCACCCTACTAAAAATTCCATAACGTTCACTTGAAATTCCCTCAGATCCTGTAGGAACTATTGCATGTGCCATTGCGCCTACTACTATTTTAGCATCATCTTTTGTAATTTGATATTTAAAGCCAATTTGCAAGTTTTCTGTGCCAGACACTTTTCCTATTTGCTCTTGGTTGGAATTGTTGATCGTTTTATACGTCACTATTTCATTCACAACCCTCAGTTCTAATCTATTCGCTAAACCTATTCTAAACAAGTTAGTGGGGTAAACATTTCGGTGCTGCGAAAATCCTGCAGCAATTTCGCTTCTTTCAAATAATAACCCACTTTCTATTTGAATGATACCTTTTGCAACCGCATTTGGTGATTCTGTTTGATCAGGCCGATCAGTAATAAGGCCGTTGTTAGTAATTTGAGCAGTCAACCCAAAAGAAGAAAACAGTATTGTGGAGATAAATAGTTTTTTCATTTTAAAAATTTAGATGAGTCTAAAAATATTATTAGATGATTATAATTAACTTTGTCGCAAAAATACACAATGACTTCTTTAACAGAAGAAAATTATTTAAAAGCAATCTACACCTTAATTCAGTCGACTGATAAAAAGGCTTCTACCAATGAGATAGCAAAAAAAATGGATACTAAGGCATCTTCAGTAACGGATATGCTAAAGCGTTTGAATGAGAAAAAACTGGTCGACTATGAAAGGTATAAAGCAGTTAAAATCACAGAGAAAGGCGAAAAAGTAGCTATTTCAATAATTAGAAAGCATCGACTTTGGGAGTATTTTTTAGTAGAAAGTTTAAATTTTGGCTGGGATGAAGTGCACGACATTGCAGAACAACTAGAACACATCGAATCGGTTGAATTAACAAACAAACTTGACGAATTTTTAGGCTTTCCAAAATTTGATCCCCACGGAGATCCTATCCCAAACAACAAAGGAGTATTTCCAAGAAGAGAAAATCAAAAATTAAGTGAAGTACAAGAAGGCAAGGAACTTATAATTATTGGAGTTGAGGACCACTCACCTAGTTTCTTGAATTTTTTGGGTGAAATGAACATACAACTGGGCACTGAATTAAGCTTAAGAACGAAGCACCAATTTGACAATTCACTTGTTGTTGTAAACAATGAAAATCAAAAATTCACCTTATCACAGAAAGTTGCTAGCAACCTTTATATAAAAATTAAGAATGAAGACTAAATTAATATACTCGCTATTCATCTTAGCTCTGTTATCTTGTAAAGTTGAAGACAAGCAGGCAAGTACAAGTATAAAAACAATAGTTTGCACCACAGGCATGCTTGGCGATGCTGTAGAACATATAGTAGGGCCGAATGTCGAGGTTATAACATTAATGGGCCCCGGTGTTGATCCTCATTTATATAAAGCCACGCAAGGCGACTTGAAATCCTTAACAAATGCAGATGTCATCGTCTACAATGGTTTGCATTTGGAAGGAAAGATGGGTGAAATTTTCGAAAAACTAGAAAAGCAGAAACATATTATTGTCGCCGCCGAAGGTTTAACTGAAGAAGAATACATCAATAACACAGAATTTCAAGGTGCACAAGACCCTCACATTTGGTTTGATGTTGCTCTGTGGTCAAAAGCAGTCCAGCACATCGGCACTGAATTGGCTCAACTGTCATCTGATTCTCTTGCAATAACGTTTAAAACAAATACAAAATCCTATACTGCGCAATTATTGCAACTTAATACGAGCGTTCAACAAGAAGTTAACAAACTGGATTCTTCAAAGAGAATACTAATTACAGCTCACGATGCATTTGGTTATTTTGGAAGGGCTTACAATTTCAAAGTTAGGGGTTTACAAGGAATTTCAACCACCTCGGAATACGGATTAAAAGATGTAAGTGATTTGGTAAACTACATTGTGCATAATGAAATTAAAGCAGTTTTTGTAGAGAGTTCAGTTTCTGAAAAATCATTACAAGCTGTAGTTGAAGGTTGTTTACAAAAAGGACATCAAGTAAAAATTGGTGGACAATTGTACAGTGATGCTATGGGAGATGCAGAAACTGTAGAAGGAACGTACATTGGAATGGTGCAGCACAATGTTAAGACAATAGTTGAGGGGCTCCAATAAAGAGTGGAGGAAAAATTACGAATTACAAATCTTGGAATTGCGAATGTAGAGAGAATGTAGAATGTAGAATGTAGAATGTAGAATGTAGAATGTAGAATGTAGAAAAAATTACAAATTACGAATCTGGGAATTACGAATGAGCAGAAAAATTACCAATAAAGAATTACAAAATAGAGATGAAGCAAAAGGTATAGTGAGGGAAATAAAAAAAATTTGTCCTTAGTCTTTTCTCTTTCATCCTTTCTCTTTTTCTCTCGCATCTCTTCTGCTTCATAAATAAAATAGAATAAATGATAAGCATAGAAACACATAACCTTACCGTATCATACAACCGCAGACCGGTATTATGGAACATTGACTTCGAATTGCCTACAGGTAAAATTATCGGAATTATAGGACCAAATGGCTCGGGTAAAACAACCTTACTGAAAGCCATTATGGGTTTGGTGCCAACTAGCAGCGGGTATGTCAAAATATTTGATCAAGATTTAAATGATGTTCGTTCTCGAGTGTCTTATGTTCCGCAAAGAGAATCTGTAGATTGGGATTTCCCTGCCTCCGTGATGGATATAGTTCTCATGGGCCGATATAAAAAAGACACGCTATTCAAGCGCATTTCAAAAGCAGATAAAGACCTAGCTGCAGAAGCATTGGAGAAAGTAAACATGCTAGAATATAGTAATCGGCAAATTTCGCAATTAAGTGGTGGTCAACAACAACGGGTATTTATTGCTCGATCTTTGGCGCAAGGCGCCGACATATACATTATGGATGAACCCTTTGTAGGAGTTGATGCAGCAACAGAAGAGGCTATTTTAAAACTTCTTTCCGATATGAAAGACGAGGGAAAAACTGTAGTTGTGGTGCATCACGATCTACAAACGGCTAAAGATTTCTTTGATTGGATAGTATTGTTGAACACTAGAATGGTTGCGGCCGGACCTATAGAAGAAATATTTAATGAAAAGCTTTTGCAAGAAGCTTATGGTGGCAAACTGAATGTATTGAGTCAAGTAGGTGATTTAATGAAAGAGAAAGCTTTTGATGTAAGAGAATAAAATAAATACTAATTACCAATCTCTGAATTACGGATGAATTCAAATCATCATTCATAATCTAAAAATAAATTTATTAAAATTGAATTCGACTTTCCAATTTCTGTCTTTCTCTGATCCTAATGTGCTCTTTGTGGTATTAGGCACGATGATATTGGGCGCTTCAGCGGCTATAGTGGGTTGCTTTTCCTTTTTGCGAAAACGCGCCTTAGTTGGAGATGCCATTGCACATAGCATATTGCCGGGCGTTTGTTTGGCATTTATGTTGACCGGAAGTAAAAACCCTCTATACCTGATCATTGGAGCGTTTATTACTGGTTGGCTTTCCCTCTTATTGATAGACGGAATAACTAGAACAACTAAATTAAAAAGCGATACCGCGATTGGAATTATTTTGAGTGTGTTTTTTGGAGTAGGAATCTTGTTACTTACTTCTATTCAACATTCCGGCAATGCTTCCCAAGCAGGCTTAGATAAATTTCTCTTTGGAAAAGCCGCATCATTGACAAAAGATGACGTCTATGTTTTTGGAACTATAGCATTGATTTTAATAGCGGTAGTTATTCTATTTTACAAAGAATTTAAACTCATCTCCTTTAATCCAGATTATGCTAAAGTTATTGGATTGCCAGTTCGTTTTCTAGAGTTTATGTTAGCTACCATAACCGTATTGGCAGTTGCCGTTGGCATACAAGCAGTTGGTGTTGTTTTAATGGCAGCTTTACTCATTACTCCAGCTTCAGGCGCTCGATTTTGGACCGACAAGCTTAGCGTTATGATTTTGATTGCAACGGCATTCGGTGCAATTTCTGGTTTCTTAGGATCTTACATTAGCTACATTGCTCCTGCTATGCCAACGGGACCATGGATCGTGATGTGTTTATCTGTACTAACAATTGGTTCCATTTGGTTTGCGCCAAAAACAGGAATGCTTGCAAAATACAAAGTTCAGAAGGATAATCAACGTAAGATTTTGATTGAAAACGTTTTAAAATTATTTTACCACTTGGGAGAGCGGGGATCAGGTTTTAATAATGAGCGAAGCGTAAAAGACTTATTGGCTACTCGAGATTTAAGAACCAAGGAATTAAAACGGGGACTACGACTCTTAAAAAAGGAAAACTGGTTACGTAAAAAAGGAAATAATTGGTTGATTACACAAAGTGGGTTGAATGAAGCAAAGCGCATAATTAAGTTGCACAGGTTGTGGGAAATGTATTTGAACCAGCGATTAAAGCTGCAACCAGATCACGTGCACAACGATGCAGAAGCAATTGAGCACATTATTACTCCTGAATTAGAAAGACAATTAGAGAAAGAATTGAATTACCCAACCAAGGATCCTCACGAAAGCATAATCCCGTACGCAGAATAATGGAAGCATTTTGGATCATATTAGTTGGCTCGTTAATAGCCGTATCATGTGCCTTATTAGGCTCCTACCTTATTTTGAGAAAAATGGCAATGGTAGGAGATGCCATTTCGCATGCAGTTCTTCCTGGCATTGTAATTGCCTACTTGCTTTCAGGTTCAAGAGAAACGCTACCCATGCTAATTGGCGCTGCCGCTTTGGGCGTTCTAACAACCGTAATTATTGAGCTATTTCATAAAAAATCCAATTTGCAAATGGATGCCTCTATAGGTATAACTTTTACCTGGCTTTTTGCGATAGGAATTATTCTCATCTCATTATTTGCCGGCCAGGTCGATTTAGATCAAGATTGTGTTTTATATGGAGAGATTGCGTACGTACCACTGGACTTATGGATAACAGATAGCGGATACAACATGGGGCCTAGAACAGTTTGGATTGCTTCAGGACTACTACTCTTATTGTTATTATTCATTTGGAAAGGCTATAGAGGATTGTTCATTACAACCTTCAACGAAGAGTTTGCCAAAGCATTGGGAATTGGCGTTGCCTTTTGGCATTACGCGTTAATGGGAGCCGTTTCTTTAACAACTGTTATTTCATTTGAATCTGTTGGAGCGATATTGGTAGTAGCATTATTAATTGTTCCGCCTGCAACAGCATATCTCATAACCACAGATCTTAAAAAAATGCTACTCCTCTCTTCTATTTTTGGAATTTTGAGCGCTATTGGAGGCTACTATTTGGCAGTCTTAATAAATGGTTCCATTGCCGGTGCCATTGCAAGTGTTGCAGGTTTGTTGTTTTTAAGTGTTTGGGTTACAGGTTTGGTAAAGAATAGGGCTTTTAAACTAAATTAGATATTGGATGGAATTCCATGCAACTAATTGATTTTAAAACATGTCTAATAGGAAACCAATGTTATGAAAAGACTCCTACTCTCTTTTAGCTTCATTTTTTGTTCTGCTACTTTATTAGCACAAACCAATTTTATCAACGAAGACTTTAACCTCTCAGCTTCACCTGCAGGCTGGACAACAGCTGCAGTTTCAGGCACAAATAATTGGAACTTTCAAATTGATGGTTCAGCCACACTATCAGGGAATAACAACTTAAACGGCACGCCAATGGCATTTTTTGATGATGATTCTTTAGGAGTAAATTCAAAAAATAATACGGCACAGCTAACAAGTCCAGTTTTTGATAATTCTAGTTCAATTAACTGTTCGTTAACTTTTGAGTATAACTTTAGGCAGTTTCAATTGAACACGGACTCATTCTTTGTACATGTATTTGATGGCACCAACTGGAACACAGTATTTTTTCGATCAACTAACGATTGTGGGAATTATTTGGGTCCATGTTCAGGAAATTTTCCCACTGCCAACATCGACATTTCTGCTTATAAAAATAGCAATTGTCAAATTCGGTTTACCTACCACGACGGCAACGATTGGGGTTGGTATGTTGGAATTGACAATGTTAGAGTTTACGAACCGATTTCAACATCAATTGAAAAAAATGACGAAGAATTTTCGCTTACCTTGTCTCCAAACCCAAGCACTGGAGTATTCAACCTGAACGTATCATCCGAATATATAGGCTCGAAATATAAAATATATGACATAACAGGTTCAATTGTTGCCGTTTCTAAAATTGGTTCTAATCTAACTCAAATTGAATTGAATAATGTAGACAAGGGCATTTACTTCTTTCGCCTAGAAGGAATCAATAAAGTAGAAAAATTAGTGATTCAATAGAAGCAGTTTAACGCAACGAAAAGGCCAAATTGACTCCATTCACTTCTGAGCCTTTATGGCGTATTGTTAAAATGCGTTAAATCCATAATTACTGTTAACGGAATGCTCTCTAATTACGTCTAGAAACTATGAAATTAGTTTTTACTGTACTCTTCATTTGTTTCACTCTAATCAGTCAAGGTCAAGACTATTATATTAAGACACAACCTAGTTTAACAAATCAGAACCAAAACTTACACATAGAATCTCTTGCAGATGGCAATTATGTGGTTGCTGGTTATGGTGGAACCCCTTCTGACAGCACGACTCTATTTGTCAGAAAATACAATGCTTGTGGTATTGAACTATGGGCGAAAGAAATTGCCGATAGTTCAGAACCATTGACATTAGTTGAAATGAACATCGATTCTAATCAGAACATTGTGCTGGTAGGTGGACGAGATTTATACAATGAAAACCCAGCACCCTGCATCATTAAGTTAGATCAATCTGGAAATTTAATCTATTCAAAATTATTGACCTCTACCTTAGGGTATAACTCTTTAATCTATTCAAGTTCCGTTGCACCAAATGGCGACTATTTCCTTTTCGGAATACACCGCTACACAACATCGCCACCCAATAATCATAAATATTACGTTGTCCGCTTAACGCCAAGCGGCACCTTAAAATGGGCAAAAAACCTAAGTGCTTTTGCTTTTGTTTGGGGCAGAATGTCGGCAACCAGAGAAGGCGGTGTTATCGGAAAATTTGGTCGTACTATATTTAAGTTAGACAGTCTTGGGAACAAACAATGGTCAAAGGAATACTCTAATTTAGGAGACTTGATAACGCCCACAGAAACAGATTCTGGCTTTGTGTTTGCGCGTTATTTCATAGGTGCAATTGACCGAGGAAATCTAATGTCTATTCGGCATGATGGCTCATTTCATTGGGCCACCAAATCTTTCTTTAATTTCTTTCCATTCAGAGGAATAACTCGAAAAAATGGCAATGTTTTATACCCGGGAAACAATCATTTCAATGGCCTTTCTGCGGTTTTCCTTGAAGTAGATACTAAAGATGGATCCATTCAAAAATTTCAAGAAATTTCAAATTCTTCCGGTTACTATGCTTCTGACTTGAGCGAGAATAAACAAGGAGAAATTCTGTTTGTAGGACCAGATAATCGCGGCGTTATTCCACACTTGCTAGTTGGGAAATTAAACGATACCCTGTCTGCTTTATCCTGCAATCAAGACACCTTAACAAGAGCATCGGACGCTTACACTGTTGCCTTGCAAGGCGACAGACCATTAACAGTTTTTACAAATACAGATTTAACAACAAGCAATTTTCAAGTTGTCATAAATTCATTACCTAGCTCTTTACGTTTTACTGAATGTGCTTATACCAAGCCAAGAGGGTCTTATGATTTAGGAAAAGATACCATCCTTTGTCGCGGTCAGTCTTTAACCCTTGGTAATCCAAATTCAAATTTTGATTCCTATTATTGGTCTAATGGTTCAAATCGAAAAACGATGGCCATAAATCAAAGTGGGACATACTGGTTGCAAGTAGTTTCTGCTTGCGATACGCTTAGAGACTCTATCAATGTTTCTATTCAAGCTGGCATCCTGTTTCTGATTGGGCCAGATACTGTTGTATGTAGTGATTCTTTGGTTTTAGGTGAAGTATTAGACCCTTCTTTTAATTATCTGTGGTCCACAGGTGAAAAAACAAAAACAATTACAGTTAAAACGACAGGCACGTATTGGGTGGAACATTCTAATAAGTGTCATAGCACAAGAGATAGCATCGATGTGTTATTCAGAAACCCACACGCTCCTATTTATTTGGGAAATGATACTATCGTATGTCCAAAGCAAAACCTCTTTTTGGGTGACATAGCTTCACCTTACGACACCTTTAAATGGTCTGATGGTTCTAGCAAAAAAACACTTCATGTAACTGCACCTGGCAACTATTGGTTGCACGCCACTGAAACTTGCGGTACTTCTAGAGATACCATTCGGATTGATTATTACCCCAATATTGGTTTGGAGCTCGGAAAAGACACCACTATCTGTGTAGGAAATTTATTGGTTCTTGGAATTTCACGAACGCTTAATAACTACAAATGGTCCACAGGCGCTACTACTCCCTTTATCGTAGTTTCTTCAGCTGGAATATATTGGTTAGAAACTCAAACCAATTGCGGACCAGTTAGAGATTCTATTGAGGTACGAATTGAACCGGATTTAAAAAATCCTAATCTTGGAATTGATACCACCATATGCTTTGGTGAAACAATTGAATTAAAGGCAATTGACGGAGTAAATTTTAAATGGTCAACTTCTGAGACTTCCCAATCTATTCAAGTTGGCGAAGGTGTTTATTGGTTGGAATATTTCAATAGATGCGATACCATTCGAGACTCCATCTCTATCATTTACTTTAATGAGTTAACACTAGCAATAAGTCAAAATACTAATACTCTTACTTCAAAAGACACCCTACAATTATGGAACTCTATAGCAAAAGGGTATGTATCTTCTTGGGATTTAGGGGACGGCACCATTAAAACAGGCGATTCAATTTCGCACTCCTACCGCACCTCCGGGAATTATGTAGTTCAATTAACTGTTGTTGACACAAACAACTGTTCTGAAACAGCAACTACAACAATACAAGTATCCCCTTCAACTTTTTTCGCCCCTAATGTATTTACGCCCAACAACGATTTAATAAACGATGAATTCAGGCCCGTTGGAGTGGACATTCAATTCTTCAACATGCAAATATTTAATCGTTGGGGAGATCTAATTTTCTCAGGAAAAAATGTTTCGTGGAATGGAACAAATTCTGAAGGAAAAGAGATGGAAAATGGTGCATATACCTATGTTATCTCTATCGAATTATATGGCGGTAAAAAGCACACATTAAAAGGCGAATTGACGTTGATTCGATAATTTTTCACATTTCTACATTTCATTTGAAAATATTATTACACGCTTGTCACTATTCAATGAAAGAATAAATTTACACTGTTAAAAAACAACTGAATGTACTTGAATCTCGTCTACCACTGTATGAAACTGTCTACCTTATTTGTCCTTGTTTACCTTAGCACTTCATTGGTTGCTCAAAAACAAACTAAAAGAGTTTTATTTATTGGCAATAGTTATACTGGCACCAATAATTTACCCTCGATGTTTGCCAATGTTGCCAACTCCACCAACGATACAATTATCTATGACAATAATACTCCGGGAGGTTATACCTATCAATTGCATACCAGCAATTCTTCAACTTTAGCGAAAATAGCCATTGGCAATTGGGACTATGTTGTTTTGCAAGAACAAAGTCAACTTCCTTCCTTTTCAAATAGCCAAGTACGTACAAATGTATTTCCATTCGCTAGAACGTTAGATAGCTTGATAAACGTCGGTAATTCGTGCGCAGAAACGGTATTTTATATGACTTGGGGAAGAAAAAATGGAGATGCAAGTAATTGTCAATTTTTTGCTCCTTTATGCACTTATCAAGGCATGGACAGCCTTTTAAATTTGAGGTACAGACAACTTGCCGATTCAAATGAAGCGATTGTATCTCCTGTTGGGGCAGTTTGGAATCACATTAGAACAAATTACCCGTTAATTGATTTATACCGTGCAGATGAAAGCCACCCTTCCGTTAAAGGAACATATGCTGCTGCTTGTACTTTCTATGCTAGTGTTTTAAGAAAAGATCCTACGCTAATTACTTTCAATTCAAGTTTATCTGTAATCGAGGCAAATCAAATTAAAGCAGCTGCAAAAGCAGTAGTTTATGATAGTTTACTTGTTTGGCACATTGGCGAATACGATGTAGATGCCTCATATAATCATAGTATTTCAACCAATCAAGTAACATTTACAAGCGATTCTTCTTCCAACAACACGCACTTTTGGGATTTTGGCGATAGCACATTTTCAACTCTTGCAAATCCAGTTAAAACCTATTTATCAAATAGAACTTATCCGATTAAACATTTTATAAGCGATTGTTCTAGTTCCGACAGCATTACTCAATTAATATCTATTGTTTCTACTGGAATTTCTACTAATCAGGGGCATGAGAAAAGAATAATGCTCTTCCCCAACCCTACTAACGGAAGCTTCAACCTAAAAGCTTCAACTGAAATTATTGGCAAACACTATCAAATTTTTGATTTAAAGGGCTCTATTGTCAAAGAAGCAAGAATTTGCGCTACTCAATCTCAAATTGAGTTGATCAATGTTAATCCTGGTATTTATTTCTTTAAAATTGTGGGGACCAACACGGTTGATAAGTTAGTCGTTCAATAAGAGAATTTTATCTTCCAAAAAGATTAATTTCACTACTTGTGATTTTAATCCGTGATTATGAAAAGACGAACCTTTCTTAGTTCAACTGCATTGGCTTCATTAGGTGTATTACTGACAAGATGCGGATTTGCTGCTACATCAGAAGACAAAAATGAAACTCAACTTAATGCTCCTGCAAAAAAGCCTGTGGTCGTTTCCACTTGGATTCATGGCATGCAAGCGAACAAAGCCGCTTGGGCATTACTTTCAACTAAAAAATCTTCTTTAGACGCAGTTGAGCAAGGCGTTCGAATTACTGAATCTGATGCAGAAAATAGAAGTGTTGGTTTAGGCGGCAATCCCGATCGTGATGGTAATGTTACCTTGGATGCTTGTATTATGAATCATGAAAGTGAATGCGGTGCTGTGGCTTACCTTCAAAATATCGAAAATCCTATTTCTGTTGCGCGAAAAGTAATGGAAGACACACCTCATGTGATGTTGGTGGGAAAAGGAGCTGAAGAATTCGCTTATAACCAAGGCTTTCCTAAAAAAGATTTGTTAACAGAAGGTGCCAAAGAAGCCTGGTTGAAATGGAAAGAAAGTGAAGACTTAAAAAAACCTGAAATTAATCACGAAAACCACGACACCATTGGCATGCTTGCCATTGACCAAGATGGTAACCTCTCAGGCGCTTGTACCACTAGCGGTTGGGCCTACAAGTTACCTGGCAGAGTTGGTGATTCACCGATTATTGGAGCAGGCCTATTTGTTGACAATGAAATAGGTGCTGCTTGTGCTACTGGCATGGGCGAAGCTGTTATTCGAATTGCAGGAAGTCATACGGTTGTAGAATTAATGCGCCAAGGAAAAACTCCTAACGAAGCATGTAAATTGGCCGTAGAACGAATTATTTCAAAGCACAAAGACTTGAAAGATTTGCAAGTTGGGTTTTTGGCTCTGAATAAAAATGGAGAAGCCGGAGCATATTCTACTTATGCTGGTTTCAACTACGCCTACACCGACAATGAGAAAGCTGAACTAATTGATGCAGGTTATGAAATGGAATGGTAAACTACTCACTTACATAATTATATCAGTTTCAGTTTCACTTTTAGCATGTGAACAACAAAACACAGTCGAATTTCCCAGCGAACAGAATGTAGACATCATTCCTAAAGTTCAGAAGATTGAAGTAACAGATGGCTTTTTCGAGCTGACGGATACCATTGCTATTTTACCCACTGAATTCTCATTAGAAGCCATTCTAATTTTAACAGATTTTTTTAGAGTGGATTTAGATGATGATGAAACAGCGAAAAAGAGCGAAGTATTCATAAGTATTGAAGAATCTGAATTTAAGCATCTTAATGAATATTCATTACGGATCAATACCGATTCTATACTCCTTCGATCAAACAGTAAAAAAGGCTTACTTCATGGGGTTTCAACCTTGAAGCAACTGCTTTTACTCAATCAGGCCGATGGAAGGTACTTTATTCCTCAACTAGAGATTCAAGATTGGCCCAACTTTCAACACCGTGGTCTCCTACTCGATTGCTCTCGCCATTTATTTGAAAAAGAAGTAATTAAGAAATACATTGACTTGTTGGCCTTGTACAAAATGAATGTATTGCATTGGCATTTAACGGAAGATCAAGCATGGCGAATTGCAATCGACAAATATCCAAAACTAGAATCAATTGCATCTAAAAGAACCGAAACAGATGGTACTGAATACGGGGGAATTTATTCGAAAGCAGACATTCGAGAAATAGTTAAATACGCCTCAAAAAACGGCATTGAAGTAATCCCAGAAATTGAACTCCCCGGTCATTCACAAGCAGCTATTGCTGCATATCCGCATTTGTCTTGTACGGGAAAACAAGTTGAGGTAGCGAACGATTGGGGTGTTTTCAAAGAGATATATTGCGCCGGGAACGATTCTGTTTTTACTTTCTTAGAAGATGTATTAACCGAGGTAATAGACTTATTTCCTTCAAAATACATTCACATTGGTGGCGATGAAGCACCCAAATCAAGATGGGAAGAATGCGACAAGTGTCAGCACAGAATGACAACGGAAAAATTGAAAGACGAACATGAACTGCAATCTTACTTTATCAAACGAATTCAAAAATTCCTACAATCTAAAAATAAACAGATTATTGGTTGGGACGAAATATTGGAAGGCGGATTGGCGGAAGGAGCAATAGTTCAGTCTTGGAGAGGTTTTGATGGTGGGATTAAGGCAGCCTACAACGAAAATCAAGTCATCATGTCTCCTACTTCTCATGCGTACTTAGATTATGATTTAAAGTCCATTAGTTTAGAAAAGATCTACAATTTCAATCCCATTCCTAAGGAATTAGAATCCCAATACCACGATTTTATTATTGGTGGGGAATGTAACATTTGGACCGAACAGGTTCCTGATGAAAAAACCCTTGATCAAAAAGTGTTTCCGAGAATGTTAGGCATGGCAGAAGCATTGTGGAGTGATACTTCGAAAAACTATGCAGACTTTAATCGAAGAGTTCAGAGCCACTACTCTATTTTAGAACAATACAAGGTAACGTATGGAGAAGAAAGTCATCCATTTACCTATGCCACATTTACGAGAAATGACTCTTTATTTGTTGAACTTATTCCGGCTTCAACTAATTTAAAACTAACCTATCAATTTGCTCATGGCAAAAGAAATAACGCGATTGAATATCAAGATCCAATTTTTATTGACTCTAAC
Source organism: uncultured Flavobacteriales bacterium (assembly GCA_913059105.1). GTDB lineage: Bacteria > Bacteroidota > Bacteroidia > Flavobacteriales_E > Vicingaceae > NORP294. The sequence goes on along the minus strand of CAJXRL010000021.1, from coordinate 4,740 downwards.
AAATCTATTCACGTACAAGCGTTTAAAAATGACAAACCCTATTTCTGTGTTCTTGATTTTCCTGTTGCGAAGCACAAAGCAATAGCTGCCAAAGTGAGCTATGAAACAAGTTATAGTCAGTGGTATACTGCTGGCGATTATGATGCATTGGTGAATGGCAAACTAGGTACCTATGATTTTAGAGATGGGAACTGGCAGGGTTTCTGGGGAAATGATATGAAAGTCAAATTAAGATTTGAGAAAGCTCAACAATCAAAAGAAATAAGGATTAACACTTACCAATACAACAACTCTTGGATTTTTATTCCTTCACAAATTGAACTAAGGTATTCTATGGATGGTATCAATTGGAATTCCTTTGGTCCAATTGTAAAATCAGATGTTGATCCTAAAAAAAGAGGCAAGTTCATTCATGAGTTCATCATTTCATCAACCGAAGAAGTGGAGTTCAAATATTTAAAACTATGGGCCAAAAATTTAGGTAAAGTACCTGATTGGCATGAAGCTGCAGGTTCAGATGCTTGGATATTTATTGACGAAATTCAAGTAAAATGACTTTTGAAATTTGTACAGATTCGTTGGATGGAGCAAAAATGGCTGATAAATGCAAGATCAAAAGAATTGAGCTATGTTCTGCCCTGTCTGTTGGTGGCTTAACTCCTAGCCCTTCTCTAACTGCAAAGTGTGCATCAATCAAAACTCTGGAAACACACGTAATGATACGCCCAAGAGAAGGCAATTTTGTTTATTCTGCTGCAGAAATTGAAATCATGTTAAAAGACATTCAATTTCAAGCTGAAGCTGGCGCTAAAGGCGTTGTTTTTGGTTGTCTAACTACTGAAAACACTATAGATATTCAACAGAATATCACTTTAGTGGAAGAAGCTCGTAAATATAAATTACAATGCACCTTTCACCGCGCGTTTGACTTTGTAGCTTCCCATATTGAAGCTTTGGAATCGTTGATTAATATTGGTTTTAATCGAATTTTAACCTCAGGTGGAAAACCAACTGCTCATGAAGGAATAGAGTTGATAGAGCAATTAATTGAAAAGGCAAATGGAGAAATAGAAATTATGGCTGGAAGTGGTGTGAATCCAGCAAATGCAGTAGAATTGGCTTCAACAGGCATAAGTGCATTGCATTTTACTGCACATCACATTACAACCTATCAATTGGGTATGGGGGCCTCAACTAGTCCCAACAAAGAAAAAATCCAATCTATTACTGTTTTGTTCTCATGAAAAAATTGCTCTACCTCCTTATACCTTTGGTCTTAGCTTCTTGCGAAGAAGTGGTCGAACATGAAGTTATTTTTCGATCGAATCAATTGGGTGAACATTGGGAATTTTCCGAATCAGGAAAAAGTAATTGGCTACCGGCAAAAGTCCCAGGTTCTGTGCACATGGATTTATTTAAAAATCAAATCATTGAAGATCCTTTTTTTGAAAACAATGAACACAAACAACGTTGGATAGAGGACAAAAACTGGACCTATAAAACGGAGTTTATCGTCGATAGCTTGAATCTTTCGGCACAGCGAAACAGTCTAAAATTTAATGGCTTAGATACTTATGCTAAAGTGTATCTAAACGATACGCTAATTCTGACCGCCAATAACATGTTTAGAACATGGGAAGTGCCGGTTCATAAATTGCTTCAACTGGGAAAAAATGAATTAAGAATTGACTTTGAATCGCCCATTTTACATAACAAAAAAGCGGTTGAAAACTATCCACACTCCTTGCCATCAGGAAACGAGAGCGAAGCTATTGAAACAAAAGTTTCGAATTTCACTAGAAAAGCTGCCTTCCAGTTTGGTTGGGATTTTGGACCGCGCTTTGTCACTTCAGGAATTTGGCGACCAATTGAGCTCATGGATTGGAATTATGCGCGAATAACCAACGTTTATACCTATACAAAATCCATTGAAGATAATGTGGCGTACATGGAAACGGAGGTCGAAATAGAAGCTATTTCTGAAGGTAAATATGAACTAATAATCGATGGAATTAGACTAGAAAAGGAATTAAAAGCTGGGATGAACGTAGTTAAACATACATTTCAAGTAAGAAATCCTAACCTGTGGACTGTCAAGAATGAAGATCCCCAATACCTGTACAAACAAATCATCTTTCTGACAAAAGAAGGCAAGAAAGCATTTTTCAGTCAAACCGAGTTTGGGATACGAACTATTGAGTTAATTAACGAACCTGATAAAAAAGGAACTTCTTTCTTTTTTAAACTGAATGGAAAGCGAACTTTTATGATGGGCGCCAATTACATTCCTCAAGATATTTTTCTATCTAGAGTTTCACGATCCAAGTATGAAAGGCTGATTCAACAAGCTAAAACAGCGGGCATGAACATGATTCGAGTTTGGGGAGGTGGAGTTTATGAACGAGATTTTTTCTATGACTTATGTGATAAATATGGCATTTTGGTGTGGCAAGATTTTATGTTTGCAGGAAGCCTTTATCCTGAATCTGATGAATTCACAGCCAATGTAACACGAGAAGTAATCGATAATATTATAAGACTAAGAAGTCATCCGTGCTTGGCATTGTGGTGTGGCAACAACGAACAAGAAGTTGCTTGGAAGAATTGGGGTTGGCAAAAGCAGTACAATTATTCTCCAGAAGATTCCACCAAAATTTGGAACTACCAACAGTATTTATTCCGTGATTTGATTCCTAAACTAGTATCAGAACACTCTCCATCCATTGACTACACTCCTACCTCTCCGTTAAGCAATTGGGGAACTGCCGAGAATTTTAAACATGGAAGCATGCATTATTGGGGTGTTTGGCATGGTAAAGAACCTTTTGAAAATTTTGAAAATAATGTCGGTCGATTTATGGTTGAATATGGTTTTCAATCGTTTCCAAGTATTGAAAGCTTTAAAAAGGTGATGCACGACAGCAGCTTGTACCTCAATTCGGTAGCGATGCAAAATCGGCAAAAGAGCTACATTGGGAACGGTTTAATTCAACAGCACATAGAGCAGTATTACGACACTCCTACTTCCTTTGAACAATTTGTACAACTCAGTCAGGAAACCCAGGCAAAAGGCTTAAAAATGGCCATTGATGCACATATTCGAAAGCAAACGCATTGCATGGGCACGCTCTTTTGGCAACTCAACGATTGCTGGCCAGGTCCAAGCTGGTCAATTATTGATTATTATGGGAATGAAAAAGTCGCCTATGACTCTGTGAAAGTGGCGTTTAATTAATTACGAATCTGGGAATGATCAACAGAGAAATAAATAATTACAAATCAATAAATTACGGATTGTTCAATTAAAAGTCATTGCGAATGAAGTGAAACGGAATGTGGCAATCGGTTAATAAGAACCAGATTACTTCGTGCCTCGCAATCCACTATATTACGAATCTGGGAATTACGAATGATTAATTGTGAATCCCTAATTTTTAATCTTAAATTGTTAATTGTCAAATATTAATTTTACACCTTAAATTCGCACGGTGAATCGCATTCCACATTCTTCATTCCACATTCAACATTCAACATTCTACTCCACCAGAATCTCATCTACAAATAACCAAGCATCGTTGCCAACACCCAGGTGCCATTCGCCTATTTTGCCGTAATTCTGTGCTTCTACTTTAACGTATTTTGCTTTTAAAGGCTCTGTGAAACTGAAAATAAAGTCTTGAGTGAAAGCTCCGTATTGCTTTTCTGAGAAGGCATTCTCAATCGTTTCTACATTTTTAAAGTTTTTTCCATCTGTTGAAATTGAAATACTTATTTGCTTTGGATAGAAAATCCACGACTTGATGTCTTGCAACGTTCCAACAGTAACTTTTGAAATACTTTCTACTTCGCCCAAATCGATAATTGCCTCTAAATTCTTGCCCCAATAGCCCTGCCACTGCCCTGTTCTAAAATTCTCGTTGCCGCGTAATAAATCAATTAACCCTTGATCTCCTCCAGCTGAATATTCATTGGCATATTCGGTGTTCAATTGTATTGACCGACCGCCTTTAATTTTTTTGTAATCCACACCTTTTACAACAAAGCTTCTCTTTCCTTTCTTTTCTGCATACGCTTCAAACGCAGTTGATTTGTCAATTACAATTGCATGGTTATACGTCGTAAAGTCTGCATCCCCCACTTTGATGTACAGCTGACTTTTTGTATCGACTGAGGCCAAAGCAATTTCCATGGTTTCGGTAAAAGTTCTGCTTTTTGCAACAAAATATGGTGCCGGAACAATTTGATGTTCAGCAGCTATTGTTGTAATGGGCAAATCTTCAGTTCCCCAATTTACATTTGCCTCTGCGCCCATTTCAAAAACCAACTCTCCCCCTTGCATAATGGATTGATGCTGAAGTTTTGTGCTATTCAAAGTTTCACTATTTAAGCGAGCAGACTGAATGTAAATATTGGATGAACTCAACCCATTTGCCTTCACAACAAATTGATTCCCGTTTTCTAAATTCAATTTTACAGACTCAAAATGTGGCGTTCCAATCACATAATAATCAGCTCCTGGTGTAACGGAATAAAAACCCATCGCACTCAACACATACCAGGCTGACATTTGACCGCAGTCCTCATTCCCACTCAATCCATCTGGAGCATTTTGATATTGCTCCGTTAAAATTTGATGAACCTTTTCCTGTGTTTTATGCGCTTTTCCAATCGAGTTATACAAATACGCCTGTCTCTTATACACATCTCCGAGCCCACGAGACAGGCAGAAATATCGTATGC
>CAJXRL010000020.1 GCA_913059105.1 uncultured Flavobacteriales bacterium | reverse complement strand
ATCTACACAGAGTAGATCGTCGGCAGCGTCAGATGTGTATAAGAGACAGAGTTAAGTTCAAAAGGTCCCGTTTTTTTTAAACAAAAGCGCTCAGGCATAAATAACAAAGGGTTTAATTGTTATAAATTTAGGAGCATGCGTCAAAATACAGATGCAGATTTAAAACAAGCTACTCGAAACGACCCTAGAATTACCAAAATAGGAGCTATTTTAAGGAAAACTTCTTTAGATGAATTACCACAGTTTATAAATGTGATAAAAGGACAAATGAGTATTATAGGGCCTCGACCACATATGCTTAAGCACACGGAGCAATATTCAAATTTAGTGGGCAACTTTATGAATCGTCATGCCATTAAGCCTGGTATAACGGGTTTGGCTCAAATAAAAGGATTCAGAGGGGAAATTGACGACTTTGCTTTGTTGCAAAATAGAGTTCGTTTAGACCGGTTTTACGTAAATAATTGGACCTTGTTTTTTGATGTAAAAATTGTATTTCTAACCGTTTTTACACTGTTTAAAGATCATAAATAAATATCATTAATTTTGGTCCGAAAACTACTAACCCAACAACTACAGCAAAAAGAGAGGCTACTAAAACTGCAGCAGAAGCATAATCTTTTACAGCCCCAATTGTGGAATCGAACTTCGATTCCACCTTATCTGCTAACCGTTCTAAAGCGGTGTTAAATAGCTCAGAAATAAATACTATAACTATGGCAAGAGCCATGAATAGCCATTCGGTTTTGCTTAATTGAACGATTATTCCAGCTAAAATCACTACAACCATAAAAAACAAATGGATCCATGTATTGTGTTCATTTTTAAAGAGCAGTTTAATGCCATTAAACGCAGGTATAAAACTGTACAAGCGTTCTTTTATCGAAAAGGGATTTGATTCTTTCATGAGCTTGGAAACGGTAAAGAAAGGGTAGAATTGTGTAAGCAATCTAAACTTTGATATGTTTATTCAAAGTCGTTATTAAAATATTCCTCAAGGGTAATGATCAATATAATCTACGGAGTTGTGAATTTAAGGCACAAAAAAAGCCTTGCATTGCTGCAAAGCTTTTCTTTAGTGGTGCCAGCTGGAATCGAACCAGCGACACAAGGATTTTCAGTCCTTTGCTCTACCAACTGAGCTATGGCACCCTCACCAACTAAAAAAAATTGTAAACACAATTTTTATCGGGCGACAAATGTAAAAATAAAAAGCGTCCCAAAACAAAATTTAATTCAAAATATTTCTAGGCTCTTAAACTATCCATACTTTTGACAAAATGAATGCACGTTTGGCCATAGATATTGGGAACACCCGAACCAAGTTCGCTGTCTTCCAAGAGCGCGAAATACTGCATTCGTCTAGCCTAAAAAATGAAGCGCTTGAATTGAACAACCAAATCCTAAAAGGTTTTGAAATAAGTGCATTAATTGTTTCTTCAGTTAACGCCGAGGCTGAAGAGAAACTGCGACTGGATGCTCTTCAAATACCAAAGCTGACTTTGAACTTCACAACAGCATTACCTTTTCTATTAGAATATGAAAGTCCTGAGACATTGGGGAAAGACAGAATTGCAGCTGTCGCTGGAGCTTCAGCTCAGTATCCAAATCAAAATGTTTTAGTGATTGATGCAGGGACTTGCGTTACTTATGATTTTTTAACAGCCAAAGGGGCTTATCTTGGTGGGGCAATTTCACCAGGAGTGCAATTGCGCTTGCGAGCTATGAATAGTTATACAAGCAAACTACCTCTGTTGCATTGGGAAGGCAAAGAAAAACCACAAAATGTTGGCAATACAACTATTACATCTATGCTTTCTGGTGTTGTCAATGGGTTAATTTCTGAAATGAATGGATTTATAGACAGCTACAAAGAGCAATATAATTCACTAAAAATCGTAATTACGGGAGGCGATGCCAATTTCTTTGTGAAAGAGCTAAAAAATGGCATCTTTGCAGACCCTAATTTGGTGCTAAAAGGCTTGAATGAAATACTTATTTACAATGGCGAATAAAACCTTCGCTCTCACTTTGACTTTCTTATTGGTATTCAGCTTTTTAAAAGCACAGAAAAATACCGATTCTCCCTATTCCAGATACGGCATAGGTACGTTAAATACAACTGCCTTTAACGGTAATTTTGGGTTAGGTGGAGCAGGAATTGCCTGGAGACCATTCCAATATAAACCATTGGTTTACGATTCTTTATCCAGAAGTAATGCAAATCTAAATGACCGTGGTTCAAACTTTATCAATGCTGTAAACCCAGCTTCTTTTTCTAACATTAGTTTAACCACTTTCGAGTTTTCTGCAGTTTCTAGAAATGCAGAATACACTTCAGGTGGTCAAAGTAGAACTGGAAGTAATACTCAATTTGGGCATATGAGTTTAGCGGTACCGTTGGGGGAAAAGGCTGGAATGGCATTCGGAATTAAGCCATATAGTTTTGTAGGTTATGACTACACTAATGCTGACTCAGTAAACATTAGTGACCCTGAAGCGGTCGAGTATAATTATGATGGATCAGGTGGGGTGAATGAAATTTACTTTGGATTTGGGTATGAATTTGGAAAAAATTTCTCGGTAGGGCTTACAGGAAGCTACTATTTTGGGCAGCTAACCGATAATAGGAGAGTTGTTTATGAAGATGCTAGCTCGGGCTTTATGAATAGTTTAGATGAAAGAAAAATTAGAGTTAACAGTGTTGCTTACCAATTAGGACTACAGTATTTTAAACATTTGAGTAACAAGTATAGAATTATTGCTGGGGCAGTTCTTTCTCCAGGAAATGATTTAAATGCGGAACAATCAAGACTTTTTCGAAATTATACAGGAGATATAGGGGCAGAACGATTTAGGGATACAGCCCTTTTTCAAGATGACTCTAAGATAACCATGGCCAATAGAGCTGTCTTAGGTTTGGGCTTTGCACTTGAAAAGAAAAGCGAGTGGATGTTAACGGCGGACCTTCGCTTAAACACATGGGGAGATGCTGAATTAGGGCCGGGGGTGGAATTAGCAAACGGTCAATCTATTCACTTAGGCTTTGATAAATATGTTAATACCGGCGGTTTTGGTTCGTACTTAACTAAGATTGGTTACAGATCAGGATTGAGATACAATAGCTCAATAATTCGAATTAATAATGAAGACATTTCTGAGTTTGGCATAAGTTTTGGTTTAACCTTACCGTTGCGTAAAACTTTCTCTACATTAAACATTGGAGCTGAATTGGGGCAAATAGGTAAGGATAAAGCAGGATTAACAAAAGAGAATTTTTTCAACTTACAGTTAGGAGTGACAATAAATGATAAATGGTTTATCAAAAGAAAGTACGATTAAAAAAATAAACATGAAGAAATTAGGATTATTAATGATTGTAGCCTTGATGGCAGGAAGCACATTCGGTCAGAAGTATGGCGCGGATAGTGTGAAATGTATTGAGAACCTTTCGCTTTATAAAGATTATTATAAGCAAAAGATGTACAACGATGCATACAAGTACTGGAAAGTAGCTTATGACATATGTCCTTCATCTTCGCAAAAAATGTATGTTGATGGAGTAGCTTTATTGAAAAGAAGAGAACGTAAAGCAAAGACAGAAGCAGAAAAATCTCAAATTGTAGATTCTTTATTAACAGTTTACGACCGAAGGAAAGAAAATTTTGGGAGTAACAAAGGAAGAGTAGACGGAAGAAAAGGAACAGATCTTTTACGCTATAGAAGCGACCAACCAGAGTTGCCATTTGCAGTATTAGAAAGCGCAGTAAATGAAGGAGGGAATTTTTCTGAAGCTGGAACAATTGCTTCTTACATGAATGCAGCTGTATTGATGGAAAAAGCAGGAAAGAAAACTCCTGAAGATGTGGTTAATATTTTTGGACAGTTGACAGATATTTTAGCAATTAACGTTGCTAAATACGAAGGGAAGTTTCCACAAGTATATTATGTCAAAGCGCAAAAAAGTGTGAATGACATGGCAACTCCTTATTTAAGTTGTGAAGTTCTTGTTAAAATGGCGGAAGAAGGTTTTGAGGAAAACAAAGCAGATTCTACGTGGATGGCAACAACAGCTGAAATACTGGACAAAAAAAATTGCACTGATGCACCAATATTCTTCATTATAGCGAAAGAAATGCACGCTTCTAATCCTTCTTCAGTTTCTGCCGAAAAAATGGGAATTACGAGTTTGAAAAACAAGGAGTTTGGAGCAGCAGAAAAGTTCTTTCAACAAGCAATTGACCTTGCAACAGATGAAACAAAAAAGGCTGATTATTACATAGAGTTGGCAGAATCACAAAGAAGTACCGGAAAATTTGGGGCAGCAAGATCAAATGCCAGAAAAGCGGCTAGCTTTAGAAGTGGTTGGGGTTTACCTTACCTGATGATTGGAGATATGATTGCCTCAAGTTCATCATGTGGTGGAGAAGATGCCTGTAAGCAGAAAGCAATTTATTGGTTAGCGGCGGATTACTATGGTAAAGCAAAGGCTATTGACCCTTCAGTTTCGGGAAAAGCAAATGGCAAAATTGCTACCTATAAAAAATACTTCCCAACTCAGGAAGATTGTTTCTTCGGGGGAACAAAAGCAGGAGATACAATAAACATTGGTTGTTGGATTGGAGAATCTACAAAAGCTAGATTTTAATTGAAAAGAACACTCATTTTAAAAGTCAAAAGCATCTACTTAAAATACCTTTTACCGGTACTTTTTGGGATGCTTTTTTCGTGTTCTAACGACTTAGAAGAGGTTAAAAAATACGATAATACAGAAATTTTACCCGATCAAGTTGTGAAACATGTAGAGGTAATGTACAGCACAAGTGGGAATGTAGTTTTTCAATTGAATGCTCCTTTGTTACATCAATACGGGGGTGAAAAACATTATAACGAAATGCAAGAGGGTGTAGAAGTGAAAATTTTTGACAAAGAAATGAATGTAACTACAAAACTTACTTCCAACTATGCCATTGATTCAACTTATGCAAATAAAATGCAAGCTCGTGAAAATGTAATTGTGGTGAATGAGAAAGGCGAACAGTTGAATACAGAGGAGCTACTCTGGGATAAGAAAACAGAGCAAATTACATCGGATGTATTTGTGAAGATTACGACGGTAGATCAAATAATTATGGGAACTGGTCTAATTTCTAACCAAGACTTTACGGAATACAGAATTCTTCAACCTAGTGGAATAATCAACATTGAAAATGATTAAAGTTATAAAGTTTATGGAAAAGGCTTGGCTGGTAATTGCGGTCGCTACCTTCCTGATTGCAATCTATTGGTCAATTAAGAATAGCATCTATGATGCACTCTACTTTTTTGGATTTTCTGTTATTGCTATCTTCCTTTTTGTCATGCGAAGAAAACAAAGGATGTTTCATGAGAGAGAAGCGGAGAAAAAGGGGAAATAAGTTATATTTGATTCATGGACAGTTACCAATGGGGAATCATCCTCAGTACGCTTGTTTTTTCGGCTTTCTTTTCAGGGATGGAAATTGCTTTTATATCAGCCAATAAGTTAAAAATTGAGTTAGATGGTAAGCAAGGGGACTTTTTCGCAAAAATTATTTCTAATTTTCTAAAGCGCCCTTCAAGGTTTATTGGTGCAATGTTGGTTGGAAATAATATTGCCTTGGTAGTTTACGGGATTTTTATGGCAAAAATATTAGAGCCTAGAATTGCTACTTATTCTGATAGTGAGTTAGTAATTTTGCTCTCCCAAACCATTATTTCAACTCTTATAATTCTTGTTACTGCAGAGTTTTTGCCTAAAACCCTTTTTAAAATAAACCCAAATTTGATGCTGCGCTTTTTTGCGTTGCCGCTCTTTATTATTTATTGGATTATGTTTCTTCCAATGCTTTTGGTTATTGGAATTTCAGAACTGTTGATAAAAATATTCTCACCTCAACTTAGTTCTGAAGAGGATTTGAACTTTGGAAGAATAGATTTAGAGCATTACTTGAAGGAAGGGGCAGAACACACTTTATCTCAAGAAGAAGTTGATCATGAAATTCAGATTTTTCAGAATGCACTTGATTTTTCCAAGGTCAAAGCACGAGAATGCATGATTCCAAGAACAGAAATTGTAGCGCTTGAAATGGAAGATAATCTTGAAAAGTTGAAAGATAAATTCATTGAAACCGGACTTTCTAAAATATTAATATATAAAGACAACATTGATAACATTATAGGTTATACTCACTCTTTTGAATTGTTTAAGAAACCTGAAAGCATAAAGTCAATCTTATTGCCAATGCCTATCATTCCAATGTCAATGCAAGCGAATGAAATATTGGAAATATTTATTCAGCAAAAACGGAGTATTGCAGTTGTTGTAGATGAATTTGGTGGAACAGCAGGGATTGTGACCATTGAAGATATTATAGAAGAAATATTTGGCGAAATTGAAGATGAACACGACAAGGAAGTTTTGGTTGAAACTAAAATTAATGGCAACGAATTTCTTTTTGCAGCGCGATTAGAAGTGGATTATTTGAACAACGAATATAATTTAGGTTTGCCGGAATCAGATAATTATGAAACTATTGCAGGTTTAATTATAGACACTTTTGAGAGTATTCCTACCATGAACGAACAAATTCAAAAAGACCAATTTGTGTTCACGGTAAAAAAGGTTCTCCAAAACAAAATAGACCTTGTTCACTTGAAGGTTTTGGAAGAGGATAAATAGGTTATAAGGCCCTTCGCTGCAAGCCTTAAAATAAGCGTTCTTATTGCTCTTGTAATTCAGTTTACTATCGTATATTCGCACTCCTAAATTTTTAATTGATTTCAATGGCAATAATTGGAAAAATAAGAGAGCAATCGTTCTTAGTGTTAATCATAATTGGTATAGCATTACTAGCTTTCATGCTGACAGAATACTTTTCTGCAAATTCAAACGGACAACAAGCTCCGGTAAGTATTGCAGAGATAAATGGACAACAAATCTCACCTCAAGAGTTTGAGTACAAAGTGCAAAAAGGGTATGAAAATTACCAAAAGCAAACTCAGCAAGAGCTTGATGAAAGGACTAAATCGACAATTAGAGAGTCAGTTTGGGCGGAAATGAGTTCAGATATTTTAGTTGGAGAGCAGCTCGAAGAGTTGGGAATCAAGGTGACAACTAAAGAATTGATGGATTTGGTAAGTGGAGACAATCCACACCCTCAAGTTCGTCAATCGTTTACAGATCCTAGTACTGGACAGTTTAATAGAAATGCTGTAATTCAATTTCTTCAAAATTTGAATAATGACGAAACTACCAAAGCACAATGGGTAGATTTTGAAAGAGCGTTGAAGAGAAACCATAGAATGGATAAATACAATACGTTAGTTAAAAAAGGTATTTATACTCCTTCTGCATTTGCAAAAGCAAAAAACAACGAGAGTAACGGAGCCATGGCTTTTAAGTATATCTATAAGCCATATACTTCAATAGATGATGCTTCAGTTGAAGTGTCAGAATCTGAGTTGTCCGCTTTTTACAATAAAACAAAGGCTGATTACGAACAAAAGGCTAACAGAAAAATAGCTTATGCTTATTTCCCTATAGTTCCGTCCATAGAAGATCAAGCAGAAACAAAAGAATGGGTAGATAAAATTTATTTGGAATTTCAGACAAATGCCAACGACTCTACTTTCGTTAATGCAAATTCAGACCAGAATTTCATTCCAGTATTTTATTCAAAAACAAACGCACCTGTTGGAGCAGACACTTCACTTTGGGATAAAGATTCTGCTTTTGTTGAAGCGCCTAAATTAGCAGGTAATACTTGGTCTATTTCTAAAGTTAAAGCAACTAAAATGGCGCCAGACTCTGTAAGAGCTAGTCACATTTTAATTAGCTCTCAAAATAGAACAAAAGAAGTTGCTGAAAAAACTGCAGACAGTATAATGAATGCTCTACAAAACGGAGCATCATATGAGTCTTTGCTTTCTCTCTCAGACGATAAACAATCTGCTGAGAAAGGTGGGGATTTAGATTGGTTTGCCGAAGGGTTTATGTTACCTGGAATTAACGATGCAGCTTTTTCTGGTGAAATAGACAAAGTAATGAAGGTAGAGAGCCAAATTGGTTTTCATATAATGAAAGTTACTGAAAAATTACCAGCTGTTAAAAAGATTCAAATTGCAACAATCACGCGTGAAGTAAAGCCAAGTAAAGGGACATATGCTGATTTATTTAATCAAGCAAATAGCTTTTCGATAAATGTAACAGATATTGAATCGTTCAGAGAAGAATTGACTAATAACAATCTTCAGCAACGGTCTGCAGTATTATCTGAGAAAGACAATTTGGTTCAAGGTTTAGGTTCTTCAAGAGACTTAGCAAGATGGACACAAACTGCTGCGGAAGGAGATGTTTCAGAAGCGAAGGATGTCGAAGGAGCATTTGTAGTTGCAATAGTTGAGAATGTTGATGAAGAAGGAGCCGCTCCCTTAGAAAAAGTAAGAAACAGAGTGGAATTTTTAGCAAGGCAAGAGAAGAAATCTGAAATTTTAAAGAAAGAGTTAGCGGACGCTAGTGATATTGGATCGCTTGCAGGGAAAACAGGTTTGTCTGTTGAAAATGCAAACGTAACCTTTGCAAGTCCAGCAATTGCAGGTATTGGATTAGAGCCGAGTGTCGTTGGTGCAGCTTGGGCGTTAACGCCAGGTCAATTAAGTCAACCAATTGCAGGGAATAGTGGTGTGTTTGTTGTATCGGTTGATAAGAATGTAGACGCAGGCGAGGCAAACTTGACTCAAATAAGACAAAATGAATTCAGAGCAATTTCATCACGAGTTGACAACGGTTCTGTTTACAATGCTTTAAAAGAAAAATCAAATCTTATAGATAACAGATCTAAGTTTTATTAAAAGCAATAATTCTTAAAACATAAAAAACCCCTCGATGAGCATTCATCGAGGGGTTTTTTATGTTTAATTTTTTGTTATTCTATTTTATAACTCCTAGCTCTTTCCCAATTTTAGTAAAGGCAGTAATTGCTTTATCCAAATGTTCTTTTTCATGAGCGGCTGAAAGTTGAACCCTTATTCTTGCTTGCTCTTTTGGAACTACAGGGAAGAAAAATCCAATTACATAAATTCCTTCGTCCAGTAATTTATCTGCAAACACTTGAGAAAGTTTCGCGTCGTAAAGCATTATTGGAACAATTGCTGATTCTCCATCCTTAAAATCAAACCCAGCATCTTTTACCCCAGCTTTGAAATAAGCAACATTGTCCATGAGCTTATCTCTAAAGGCCGTTGTCCCTTTTAATAGATCTAGCACAGCAATTGAAGCTCCAACAATTGCTGGAGCTAATGAATTAGAAAATAAATAAGGTCTTGAACGTTGGCGTAACATTTCTATAATTTCTTTCTTTCCGGTTGTAAACCCTCCCATTGCACCGCCTAAAGCTTTACCTAGGGTGCCTGTAATAATGTCGACTCTCCCTAAAACATTGCAATACTCTGCTGTACCTCTTCCTGTCTTACCAATAAACCCATGAGAATGACAATCATCAACCATCACCATAGCGTCATATTTTTCGGCTAGGTCACATATTTTGTCTAATTGTGCTACATATCCGTCCATCGAAAAAACACCATCTGTAACAATAATTCGAAAACGTTGATCTTGCGCTTTCTTTAATTGTTCCTCCAAGTCTGCCATATCGTTATTTGCATATCGGTATCTAGCAGCTTTGCAAAGTCTAACTCCATCAATTATTGATGCGTGATTTAGCGAATCAGAAATAATCGCATCTTCTGGACCTAAGAGAGGTTCGAATACCCCGCCGTTGGCATCAAATGCAGCAGCATATAAAATTGTGTCCTCCGTTCCGCAGAATTCGGCAAGTTTAGCCTCTAACGTTTTGTGTATGTCTTGTGTACCACAAATAAACCTTACCGATGACATACCAAAACCATGACTGTCAAGTGCGGTTTTTGCAGCGGTTACTACTTGAGGGTGAGAAGAAAGCCCTAGATAATTGTTAGCGCAGAAATTGACAACATCTTTACCACTATCCAATCTGATAACAGCATCTTGAGCTGAAGTAATAATTCTTTCTTTTTTAAATAAGCCAGCGTTTTCTAAGTCAGAAAGTTCGGCTTGCAGGTGTTCTTTAATTTTTCCGTACATCGTTTTCCATTTTGGAATTCAAAGGTAATAAAAGGGACTTTCTTATAAGACAGAATGTTTAGCGGATAAATAGTTTGATTGTTCGAGAATCATTGTTTTGCAATACGACCCTGAGAATATAAACCCCATCGTTTAAAAAAGATAATTTTCCGGAATAAGATTTTCCAGATAAGTTTTCTTCTGAAAAAATTTGTGCTCCGTCAGATTTAAAGATTATAATATTATATTTTTCGTTGTCCGGATTCGCAAAATCTACGGTAAAAAACCCATCATTGGGGTTTGGGAAAATTACAATTTTATTATCGCCCAATTTCGAATTGAAGTTGAACTCAGAAACTAGAGAAAACTCAATTTCATCAAGTTTTAGTCGATAAAACGATGTAAATTTTTTGAATGGGTTAGGGTCAATCCACGTATAAGATATGGCACTATCAGCGTCTCCGCAAATACTTGGGTAAACATAAATTTCTTGAAAATCGCTAGCGCTCCCTCTTCTTTCTATCACTACATCAGAGCAAGTAGAACCTGCGCTCATTGTCCATTTAACAAGAGCTTTTTGGTCATTATCAATTGGCACGACGCTAAAACTTAATAATCTTTCACTTTGGCTAAATGCAAGAATTTGGGTAAAAATTAGAACACAAAATAGGAGAAGCTTTTTCATGTGTTGTAAATATCGTAAAAAGCGAGAAGCTAAGTCTATTAAAGCTAGTTAAGCTGGCGCATTGTCGTCCAATGGTCATGTAAAATTTGGTTAATTTCGCAGCACTAAATAACATCAAAATTATGGCAGAGATTGAATTGATAATGCCCAAGATGGGAGAAAGCGTTGCAGAAGCGACCATTACCAACTGGTTAAAATCGGAAGGAGACAGGATTGAAGCGGAAGAGCCAGTTTTGGAAATTGCTACTGACAAGGTTGATTCTGAGTTGCCTGCGCCTGAATCTGGAGTGTTGAAGAAAATTTTATTTCAAGTCGACGATGTTGTAAAAGTAGGAGAAGCAATCGCCATTATTGAGGTTGAAGGAGCTGGAAATACTACAGCACCTGCTGTCGTTGAAGAAAAAA
Organism: uncultured Flavobacteriales bacterium; assembly: GCA_913059105.1. GTDB lineage: Bacteria > Bacteroidota > Bacteroidia > Flavobacteriales_E > Vicingaceae > NORP294. The sequence continues at coordinate 7,958 of CAJXRL010000020.1, read as the reverse complement.
CTCCGAAAGCGGTTAAGGAAATTCAGAATTCCTCAACTGTTTCATTAACAGAAGAATTGACTAAAAACTCTCCTTCAGGTAAATTCTTATCGCCATTGGTAAGGAGTATTGCTGAGAAAGAAGGAATTTCTGGAAATGATTTAGATCAAATCGCTGGAACAGGGTTAAATAAAAGAATTACCAAAGAAGATTTAGTAAACTATATTGAAAATAGAGGGAATGCTCCGGTATCTGCTAAGGCTGAAGTAAAAAGAAGTGCGTCGGTACCCGTAGCTGCATCAAAGCCGGAAGCTGTTATTTCTATGGGTAATGGAGATGAAATTATTCAGATGGACCGCATGCGAAAGATGATTTCGGATCACATGACCATGTCCATCAGTACATCGGCTCACGTAACTTCATTTGTAGAAGCAGATGTTACGGAAATGGTGATGTGGAGAAACAAAGTTAAAAATAGTTACCAAGCACGAGAAGGTGAAAAAATTACTTTTACTCCATTGATAATGGAGGCTGTTGCTAAGGCAATTAAGGAAATGCCCATGATCAATGTTTCTGTGAGTGGAGATACGATAATTAAACGAAAGCATATAAATTTAGGCATGGCAGCCGCTTTGCCTTCAGGGAATTTGATTGTACCTGTAATTAAAGATGCCGATCAAATGAATTTGATCGGCCTATCTAAAAAAGTAAATGATTTAGCGAATAGGGCGAGAAACAATAAATTGTCTCCGGACGAAATTTCGGGAGGTACATTTACAGTTACGAATGTTGGAACCTTTGGAAACGTTATGGGTACGCCAATAATTAATCAGCCTCAAGTTGCAATAATGGCGGTTGGCGCAATCAGAAAGAAGCCTGCAGTAATTGAAACACCTTTTGGTGATACAATTGGAGTGCGTCATATGATGTTTTTATCTCTTTCATACGACCATCGAGTAGTTGATGGTTCGTTAGGAGGAAGCTTTGTACAAAGAGTGGCAAAAATCTTGGAAGATTTTGATTTGAATAGGGAAATCTAGTTCACCAACATTGAATTGTTAACGATTGAGCAGGAATGGTAAGGAATTGTAAATTGAATAAAATATATTTGTAGTTATTGAAGTTAGCTACACCAATCAAATAAAAGATGAATCAAATAAAAATCAAGATTTTATTTTCTTTATTTATCCTTTCAAGTTTTTCTGTTTATGCTCAAATGAACGACAAAGAGAAATTTAGAGAAGCACTATATTTAATTGATGAGAACCGTTTTGCGGCAGCAGAACCGCTTTTAGAAGAATTATATGCAAACGATAAAGAGAATGCAAATGTTAACTATTGCTTAGGGCTTTCTATCTTTAAAACCTTTACTCAGAAAGATAAAGAAAGGGCATTGCCTTTCTTAAAATTTGCTTCTCAAAACGTTAAAGGAAATTATAGCTATTTGGATCCAAAAGAGAAAAAGGCTCCGGTAGATGCATGGTATTATCTAGGGAAAGCTCAACACAACGATTACCAGTTTTTAGAGGCAATTGAAAGTTTTAAGAAATTTGAAACATTAGTAACTGATAAATATCCTCTGTACAACGAAATAGAGAAAAGCATAAACATGGCGAATTATGCTCAAAAATCTGTTTTGAATCCGGTGAATATCAAGACTACAAATTTAGGGGCGAAGCTAAATGGGTTTTATCCTGACTTTAGTCCTGTTGTTCGGATTGATGAAAGTGCAGTGTATTACACTTCTAGACGATTAAGAAAAGATAGTTCAAATTATAACATTTATGACCCTTTAGATGGCATGATGTTCGAGGATATATACGTTTCCCAAAAAGACGAAGAGGGCACTTGGGGTGAGCCTTATCCGTTGAATATTAATACAGATGGCCACGAAGCGACTGTTAACTTATCTATAGATGGGCGAACGCTTTATGTATACAAAGACATTAATGGAAATGGTCAATTGTTCGAAAGTAAGTTAGAGAATGATTCTTTAGGTTTTGAGACATGGTCTGAACCTGAATTATTAGGTTCCGATATTAACTCAAAAGCATACGAAACTCATGTAACCATTACTCCTGATGGAAAGAAACTCTATTTTATTAGTGATAGAGAAGGCGGATTTGGAGGAAAAGATATTTATTTCTGTAATAGATTGCCAATGGGAACTTGGGCCCTTTCTCAAAATGCAGGTCCAATCTTAAACTCTGATCATAATGAAGACGGTGTGTTCATGCACCCTGATGGTAAAACAATGTACTTTAGTTCGGACGGACACGAAAGCATGGGTGGATATGACATTGTGTTCAGCACTATGACAGATTCGGGATGGACTAAACCAGCTAATATGGGTTACCCTATTAACTCAGTAGATGATGATGTGTTTTTTGTAACAACACCAGATGGTAAAAGAGCTTACTTTTCTTCATTTAAAGAAGAGGGGTACGGCGAAAAGGATGTTTACATCTTAGAATTGATTGATGCAGAAGAAACTGCATTAACATTGTACAAAGGAGAGTTCACTTTCGTTGATCGTACAGTTCCTCCATCGGGTGCAGAAGTAACCATTACAAGCAATACCGATGGGGAATTAGTTGGAGTTTATTCCCCAAGAGAAAGAGATGGCCAATTTTCAGCAATTCTAATTCCAAATCAGAGCTATCACTTTGAGTATTCCGCTGATGGATATGAGACGTATGAAGAAGATATTTATGTTTCTTCTGCTGGGAACTATCAAGAAATATATAAAGAGATAAAACTAAGACCTGTTAGAGTTGGAGAGGGGCTTACGAAAATGACTCCAGCTCCACTTGCCATGGCTAATATTAAGGGTGGATTGATTAAGAATGGCGTTCCTATGCCAGGATTAAGAATAGAGTTATTAGATGAAAATGAAACATTATTAAAAAAGACCACATCTGACGATACGGGAGATTTCCAAATGACGGAGTTAGACCCATCAAAAGTTTACTTAATTAGAGTGTTTTCGCCAACCGGTAATCCATTAAGAGGTTATGATGTTGAAGTAAAAAACGACCAAGGAGAAGAATTACCTTTTGAGGAATTGGACGATACCACTTATATTTTTATACCTTCCATTCAACCATATGAGTTTTATGGCATTGGAAGAGTAAAAACATTAGCAGGTTCTATTAAGAAAGATGGGAAACCTATCCAAGGACTTCAGGTAAGATTAGAAAACGATGAACAGGATATGATCGATTCGAAGGAAACAGATCAGTATGGACAGTTTAACTTCCAAAAATTAAACTTAGATGAGGAATATCGAATTGTGTTTGAAGGGGATTTTCCTGACGATGTAGATATTATCATTACGAATGATCTTGGGCAAAAAATGCGATTTATAAGGGAACAAACAGGGATTTATAAATATGTACCTCTTAATGTGCCAATGCCGAAAGCATTGTTAACAGATGTTGGTGGGGCTGTTACTTCTCAAGGAACGCCAATCGTTAATCTCCATGTATTGTTACTAAATGCAGACCAAAGCTTAATTAATTCTGCAGCGACAGATGATGTTGGTAAGTTCAACTTTGAAGATTTAGATTTAACGAAACGTTATTTTATTAAGTTTGAAGGTGATTTCCCTCCAGATCTTAGGTTGGTGATGTCTAATGATAACTTTGACCTATTACTCTTCAAAAAAATTGAAGAAGGGCTTTATCAATATGATCCAATTTTTGTGCGACTTGAAAATGCAAATAGTGAAATCCTTGGGAAAGAAGTGGCGGATAACATTGGGGAGTTAAATCAAAAGAAATTAGCCTTGGATCAATACTACCAGATAATTTTTGAAGGAAACTTCCCTGAACTGGATATTATTACTTTATCAAATGATAAAGATGAAGAGTTTAGTTTTATACAAGTTCGGCCTGGAGTTTATGAATATGTTCCACCTTTAACCCAAATGCCTAAAGCTACATTAGCAGATATACAAGGTACGGTAACTTCAAATACTGCACCTGTGGTTAGTCTTCAAGTTTTATTACTAAGAGCAGACCAAAGTTTGATCAATTCTGCCGCAACCGATAACGTAGGTCAATTTAATTTTGAAGCCTTAGATTTAACAAAACAGTACTTTATTAAATTTGAGGGAGATTTTCCTCCGGATCTTAAATTAGTGGTGTCTAATGCTGACTTTGATCTATTGCTATTTATAAAAATTGAAGAGGGGCTTTATCAATATAATCCAGTTTTTGTACGACTTGAAAATTCAAGAAGTGAAGTTCTTGGAAAAGAAGTGGCCGACAATGTTGGAGAGTTGAATCTAAAGAAGTTAAATTTAGATCAATCCTATCAAGTTATATTTGAAGGAAACTTTCCTGAGATGGACATTATAACCTTAACGAATGATAGAGGAGAAGAGTTTGACTTTATCAATGTCCGTCCTGGAGTTTATGAATATGTTCCACGTCTTACTCCTATGCCTAAAGCATTGTTAACAGATATAGGAGGAGCCGTGACTTCTAAGGGCACACCTGTAACTAATCTTCAAGTTTTATTGCTAAAAGCGGACCAAAGTTTGATTAATTCTGCCGCAACGGATAATGTAGGTCAATTTAATTTTGAGGCCTTAGATTTAACAAATCGTTACTTTATTAAGTTTGAAGGAGATTTTCCTCCGGATCTTAAGTTAGTTGTGTCTAACGATAACTTTGACTTATTGCTGTTCAGAAAGATTCAAGATGGCCTATACCAATATGATCCAATTTTTGTTCGACTTGAAAATTCAAAAAGTGAGGTTCTTGGAAAGGAAGTGGTTGACAATGTTGGAGAACTGAATCAAAAGAAGTTAAAATTAGATCAATATTACCAAGTTATATTTGAAGGAAACTTTCCTGAGATGGAGGTTATTGCTTTGACAAATGATAAAGGAGAAGAGTTTGACTTTAAATTTGTACGCCCAGGAGTATATGAGTATGTTCCTAGGGGAGGGTTAACGTTAAACTCGTACACGATTGATGTTAAGGATGAATTGGATTTCAAGGAAACGTATCCAAGACCTGAGGAATTGAAAGATGTTGTAGCTTATTTCCAAAAATATTTTACTTATAATATGAAGGATATCAGCGAAACGAATAAAGAATTTGTTTCATTCATTAAGGATATTGGCGAATTGGTAAAAGTAAGAGGTGATGCAAAAATCATTATTACCTCAAGTGCTTCAAAAGTGCCTACCAGAACATGGAAAACAAACTCAATTCTTACAAGAAAAAGAGCATATGATACAAAAACATTGTTGGAAAGAGTATTTGCGGCGCAAGGAATTAATGCGGAACAATACAATTTTGTTGATATCAACACTTTAATTACTGGACCTGAATATAAAGGCGATTACCTTACAAACAAGACCGCTTATGAGAAATATCAGTACGTAAGAATCTTTATTAAGTAAAATGAGTTTAGCATTAAAAAAGCCAATTGTTTTCTTTGATTTAGAAACTACAGGAGTTGATGTAGCGAAGGATCGAATAGTTGAGATTTCAATAATGAAGTTGCACCCAGATGGTAAGAAAGAGGTGAAGACTCGCAGAGTGAACCCTGAAATGCCAATTCCTAAAGGCTCTTCTGAGATTCATGGAATATATGACCAAGATATTAAGGATGAGCCAACTTTCAAATCAATGGCAAGGAGTTTGGCGGCTTTCATTGCGAATAGCGATATGGCAGGGTTTAACTCCAATAAATTTGACGTTCCATTATTGGCGGAGGAATTTCTTCGTGTTGGAGTAGATTTTGATATTGAAAATAGGAGTTTGGTTGATGTTCAAAATATTTTCCATAAAATGGAGCAGCGAACCTTGGTGGCAGCGTATAAATTTTATTGTGGCAAGGACCTTACTAATGCACATAGTGCCGAGGCCGACAATATTGCTACATATGAAGTATTGGAAGCCCAAATTGAAAGATATGAAGAGCTAGAGAATAATGTGAGTTTCTTATCGGAGTTTTCTAGAAGAACTAACAATGCAGACTTAATGGGGCGTATAGTATTCAATGAAGAGAGTGTTGAAGTTTTCAACTTTGGCAAACATAAGGGTACACCAGTTTCTAAAGTTCTCGAAAGAGACCCTTCCTATTATAAATGGATGATGAACGGAGATTTCCCCCTTTATACAAAGAAAGTTTTAACTGCAATTAAATTAAGAGCTTTTAATCAGAAGTAGATGAAAATCATTTGTATTGGTAGAAACTATGCAGCACATGCAAAGGAGTTAAATAATCCGGTTCCAAAAGAACCGGTTATTTTTTTAAAGCCCGATACAGCCTTATTGTCTAAACGCATGCCTTTTTTTTATCCTAGCTTTTCAACGGATGTTCATTACGAAGCTGAATTGGTAGTAAAAATAGACAGAGTTGGTAAAAATATTAGCCAAAAATTTGCACATAAATACTATTCTGAACTTACTGTTGGAATTGACTTTACAGCACGAGATTTGCAATCCATATACAAAGAAAAAGGACTCCCTTGGGAAAGAGCAAAAGCATTTGATGGTTCAGCCCCAGTTGGAAAATTTGTAGTAAAAGAGAAATTCAAAGATTTAAAGGACCTAAATTTTTCATTAAAAATAAATGGAGAGAGCAAACAAAATGGCAATACAGCTAACATGCTGTTTTCCATTGATGCTATTATAGAATATGTTTCTCAGTTTTTTACTCTTAAGATAGGAGATTTGATTTTTACAGGAACACCTGAAGGTGTAGGGCCAATCTCAATAAATGATTGTTTTGAGGCTTATCTTGAAGATGAAAAGGTTCTAGATTTAAAGATTAAGTAATATCTTTTTCAATAAAACGAATACCATATTCTTCTAGTTCTCTTAAAATTGGGTTGTAAATAGATTTTTTAATTGGGATGTGCACTCCTGGTTCAATGATAGTGCCGTTCAAAATCATTTTTGCCGTAATTCCAACAGGCAGGCCTACTGTCTTAGCCATTGCAGTGTAAGTTTGATCGTCTCCTTTCACACCCATAGAAGAGTGCTTTTCAAATTCTTTGCCGCCTTTAGTGTAAATAAATTTATGCCACATTACTATCATATCCTTATCATCATCGGCTAAAGACCATTTACGCATCAATATTTTCTGAAGGATTTTAGCAGGCGATGCATTTTCCAGTTCAACAGGAATTTCCTTAAATAGGTCTAACCATTCGTATTTTTCGAATAGCTCAATTTCGTCATGCGCGATGCTCAAGTAGTGACGAAATTTTAGTTCTACCGAATCGTGCGGATTGTACGGTAAAAACAAATTAATGAAGGACCTAAAGGTTAGGTCTTTTGAATTACGGATGGTATAAGAATCATCGGTAACGCCTAGTTGAACAAAAGCATCCCAAGCTCTGCAAAAGCCAGGTCTTCTTAAAGTGCCTCTGAACATTGTGCTAATGTTTTCTAAGTCATACACTTTTCTATATTTTAAAGAATCGCGATTGGCGTAACCTTCGAACTTTCCAAAGCCATCAATATCAATAATTTCAGTTCTGCGAAACATCTTATGGTATGGGATATATTTGTACGTTCCCTCTTGAATGAATTTGACTGCTCCACCCTGACCGGCAAGCACTACGTTTCTAGGGTTCCAAGTAAACTTATAATTCCATGGGTTATCGTCGCTTTCTGGAGCAACCAAACCTCCAGTAAAAGTCTCAAAATCTTTGAGTTCTCCACCTTCGGAAATAATCGAATCAATAACTTTTTTGGCAGATAAATGATCAATTCCTGGATCAACACCAATCTCGTTGATGATAATCACTCCTTTTTCTCTTGCCGCAGCATCAAGGCTCTGCATCTCTTTAGAGATATAAGACGCAGTAACCATGTGTTTTTTAAATTTAATACAATCGGTTGCTACGCTTATGTGCATGTGCGCAGGAAGCATTGAAATGACCAAAGTAGAAGATTCAATAAGAGCTGTCTCTTATACACATCTGACGCTGCCGACGATCTACTCTGTGT
>CAJXRL010000019.1 GCA_913059105.1 uncultured Flavobacteriales bacterium | reverse complement strand
TCTACACAGAGTAGATCGTCGGCAGCGTCAGATGTGTATAAGAGACAGGAATACAGATACATTCGTAAACCGGAGAAAGTACTTTGGATTCAAGAGAAATTAGAATCGAATAGAAATCAACCTGAGTTTACAAACGACGAGCGGAAGCACATGTTGAAAAAGCTGAGTCAATCGGTTATGTTTGAGCAGTTTTTACACAAAAAATTTGTTGGTCAGAAAAGATTTTCTTTAGAAGGAGGCGAAGCTTTGATCCCTGCATTAGATGCAGTAATTGAAATGGGAGCCAGTATGGGTATTCAAGAATTTGTTGTTGGAATGGCCCATCGTGGTCGTTTAAACGTATTGGCGAATATCTTTAACAAAACCTATGACGCTATATTTAGTGAATTTGAAGGGAAGGAATACGAAGACAATTTGTTTGATGGTGATGTGAAATACCACTTGGGTTACACCTGTGACATAAAAACAGATAATGGGAACAATGTGAAGTTAACGCTTTCGCCAAACCCATCACATTTAGAGGCAGTTGCTCCTATAGTTGAAGGGATTGCACGTGCAAAAGTTGATGACTATTTAGGGAGTGACGACAAAATTGCACCAATTTTGATTCACGGAGATGCAGCTTTGGCTGGACAAGGAATAGCTTATGAGGTTGTTCAAATGGCCAACTTGGATGGCTATAAAACAGGAGGAACAATTCATATTGTCATAAACAATCAAATTGGGTTTACTACAAACTATTTAGATGGTCGTTCAAGTACGTATTGTACAGATGTAGCAAAAGTCACACTTTGTCCGGTATTCCACGTAAATGGCGACGATGTTGAAGCGGTTGTGCACACCATTAAATTGGCATTAGAGTATAGAAACAAATACAAAAGAGATGTATTTGTAGATTTGTTATGTTACCGCAAATATGGTCATAATGAGGGCGATGAGCCTCGTTTTACTCAGCCGATATTATACAAAGCAATTTCTAAACATAGCAATCCTCGAGATATTTATTTGAACGAGCTTGCCGAAAAAGGAATTATTACAAAAGAGGAAGCAAAGTCGAATGCATCTGAATTTAATGCGCTGTTGCAAGATAGATTAACCGAATCGAAAGAAATTCATAAAGCAAAAATTACGAACTTTTTAGAAGCTACTTGGGAAGGCATTAGACCCTCAACCGATGAAGATTTTGAGAAGTCAATTGATACCGGTTTTGCCAAAGGCAAGTTGATGAAGATGGGTAAAAAATTAGTTACCCTTCCGGAAGACAAAGCCTTCTTCAAAAAATCGAAGAAATTGATGGAAGATCGTCGAAGAATGTTGGAAGATACTGATCAATTAGATTGGGGCACTGCCGAAACATTAGCTTATGGTTCTTTACTAGAGGAAGGTCATGCCGTTCGGATTTCTGGACAAGATGTTGAAAGAGGAACCTTTTCTCACCGCCATGCAGTGATTAAAGTAGAGGACTCTGAAGAAGAATATGCTCCATTGGCTAACATAAGCGAGAATCAAGGAAGATTTGATATTTACAATTCGTTACTTTCTGAGTACGGAGTTCTTGGTTTTGAATACGGTTACGCCATGGCGATGCCAAATACCTTAACTATTTGGGAAGCTCAATTTGGCGATTTTAATAATGGAGCACAAATTATTATAGATCAGTTTTTAAGCGCTGCGGAAGACAAATGGAGATCTAAAAGTGGTTTGGTAATGCTATTGCCACATGGATATGAAGGTCAAGGTTCTGAACATTCAAGTGCACGTTTAGAGAGATATTTGACGCTTTGCGGAGACAACAACATGCAAATTGCAAACTGTACTACTCCTGCAAGCTTCTTCCACATTTTAAGAAGACAGTTGAAAAGAGAATTTAGAACGCCACTTGTGGTAATGACTCCTAAAAGCTTATTGCGACACCCCGAAGCTGTTTCGAAAGTAGAAGATTTGGCAACCGGGTCTTTTCAAGAATTAATAGCTGAAGAAGTAAGCAAGGAAAAGGTAAAAACAGTAGTATGTTGTTCAGGAAAATTATTCTATGAATTGCGAAAAGCAAGAAATGAGAAAAAATTAGACGATGTAACGATTGTTAGAGTAGAGCAGCTATACCCTTTCCCTCAGAAACAATTGACAAAATTATTGTCGGGTTATAAGAATCTTAAGAATTTAGTATGGTCACAAGAAGAGCCTGAAAATATGGGAGCCTGGAGGTTTATTAAAACGACCACGGACCAAGGTGATGATTGGAACTTAGTTAGTCGTCATTCTAGTGCAAGTCCTGCATCTGGTTCGTCTAAAGTATTTGAAATGCGACAAGCAGCAATTATAGAACAAACGTTGAGTTATTCAACAAAAAAATAAAATAAAATGGAAGAAGTAAAAGTTCCTAGTCCAGGAGAATCTATCTCAGAAGTTGATATTGCATCATGGACAGTTGCTGATGGTGACTATGTTACTATTGATGATGTAATTGCTGAAATTGATTCAGATAAAGCTACTCTGGAGTTAACGGCTACAGCAAGCGGAACCATTAGCCTAAAGGCAGAAGAAGGCGATACAGTTGAGGTGGGTCAAATTGTTGCAGAAATTGATACTTCTGCTGAAGCACCTGCCGCTGCTCCTAAAGCTGCTGCTCCAAAAGAGGAGGCAAAAGCTCCTGCTGCGGAAAGTACGCCAAAAGCAGAACCAGCAAAACAAGAAACTTCCCATGCAGCAGGTCATCCTTCTCCTTCGGCCAAAAAAGTAATGGCTGAAAACAATGTTTCAGCAAATCAGGTAACAGGAACTGGTAAAGGTGGTAGAATTACAAAGCAAGATGTTGTAGAAGCAATGGCAGCAGGTATTCCTGCTGAGTCAACTCAAGGATGGGGTGGTTCGAGAGAAAAATCTCGAGAAAAAATGTCATCTCTGAGAAGAAAAGTAGCTGAACGATTGGTTGCGGTGAAGAATGAAACAGCCATGTTGACCACTTTTAACGAGGTAGACATGACAGAGGTAATGGAGCTTAGAAAGCGGATGAAAGAACGCTTTAGAGAGCACCACAATGTAAACTTGGGCTTCATGTCATTCTTTACAAAAGCAGTTACTGAAGCATTAAACCATTTCCCTAAAGTGAATGGAATGATAGATGGGAACGAAATAATTTTCCATGATTATGCTGATATTGGAATCGCTGTAAGCTCTCCAAAAGGATTAATGGTACCTGTAGTTAGAAATGCCGAGCAAATGAGTTTAGCAGAAATTGAAGCAGATATTAAACGGTTAGCATTAAAAGCTAGAGATGGGAAATTATCTATGGATGAGATGACCGGAGGAACGTTTACGATAACCAACGGCGGAGTTTTTGGGAGCATGATGAGTACACCAATTATTAACCCTCCTCAGTCGGCAATATTAGGGATGCATAACATTGTTGAACGCCCAATGGCTATTAACGGAGAAGTTAAAATTAGACCAATGATGTATTTAGCTTTGTCTTACGATCATAGAATTATCGATGGGAAAGAATCTGTTGGGTTCTTGGTGAAAGTCAAAGAAATGATTGAAAATCCTTCCAGAATAATTTTCGGTGGAAAAAACCCTGATGAAGTCTTATTAGGATTGTAATCAGTTTAATAAATTTAAAACCTTGTAAGCTCTGTATTCGTTATTAGAGTATAAAGGTGTTTTTTTATGAAATACATTGTTTCTATACTTGTCTTATTGATTTGCTTCAGCAGTAATGCCCAGCAAACAGGTTCCCTTGCTGTCTACGGAAAAATTAAATACAAGAAAACTATTCTAAATGAAGTTAGGATAGAGGTGTATAAAGACAATGAGTTACAACAGGAAATAGTGAACCTAAGAAACGGAAGTTTTAAATTAAATTTAAAAATTGGGTCAGTTTATAGTGTAGCTTTTGTTAAAGATAATTACATAAAAAAATCGGTGGCCGTTGTTGCAAAAGCTGATTCATCTATCACTATCAGTGGAAAGTATTTCTTTCAACTAGACATTGAACTTTATAAAGAAGAAGACGACGAAGTGGATGAAACCATGTTACCTCCTGTTGCCAAATTGTATATTAAAAATCAATCTACTGGCTTCACGTATGACAAAAAGTATGTGAAATGGGTAGCTGAAAAATACAAAGAAGAGAACGAACAATAAATCCAAATTTGCTATTTGAATTCGTTTCTTTGTAAAAAAAGAAATGAACATCCTAATTCTAGGTTCTGGCGGGAGAGAGCATGCATTTGCTTGGAAGCTAAATCAAAGCCCTAAAACAAACCAATTATTTATTGCGCCAGGGAATGCAGGTACTGCTTTGTTAGGCGAAAATGTGCCGTTAGCGTTGAATGAATTTGACGAAATAGCAAACTTTGTAAGAGCGAATCAAATTGACATGATTTTAGTTGGTCCAGAAGCTCCTTTGGTCGACGGTATTGTTGACTATTTTAGAGAAGCTACTGAATTCTCAAAGCTTAAAATTATTGGCCCAGCCAAGTACGGAGCTCGTCTAGAAGGAAGTAAGGAATTTGCTAAGGAATTTATGATGCGAAACCAAGTGCCTACTGCTCGTTTCAAGTCGTTTACTGCCTCAACGTTAACAGAAGGGCAATCATTCTTAGAGAACTTAAAGCCACCATATGTGTTAAAGGCAGATGGTTTAGCTGGCGGAAAAGGAGTTTTGATCTTGAATGATTTAGAAGAAGCTAAGTTAGAGTTAAAGACAATGTTAGTTGATGCAAAATTTGGCGCCGCAAGTTCAAATGTTGTAATTGAAGAGTATTTAGATGGAATTGAAATGTCCGTTTTTGTTCTCACGGATGGAGCGAATTATCAAATTTTACCAGAGGCAAAAGACTACAAGAGAATTGGGGAAGGAGATACGGGTTTGAATACCGGAGGAATGGGTGCCGTTTCACCAGTACCATTCATGAATGATCAGTTAGAGCAAAGGATTAAAAATAAAATCGTAGAACCAAGTGTTAGAGGATTGAAAGATGAAGGGATAGACTATAAAGGATTTCTTTTCATTGGATTAATGATAGTTGATAACGAACCATTTGTCATTGAGTACAATGTTAGAATGGGTGATCCTGAGACCGAAGTAGTAATGCCTAGGATAAAGTCTGATATGGTTGATCATTTAATAGCTTGTGCCGACGGGACATTAGATACTTCTGTGGTGGAGTTTGAGCAAAATGCGGCTACAACCGTAATGTTAGTTGCTGAAGGTTACCCTGAAGCGTATGAAAAAGGGAAAGAAATGACAGGGTTTGATCATTTAGGGGATTGCATTGCTTTTCATGCAGGGACAAAAATGGAAAACGGGAAGATATTAACCAATGGAGGGCGAATATTATCAATATCTGCCCTCGGTGAAAACTTCAAAGATGCGTTAGCAAAATCATATAGAAACGCAGACCGTATTAAATATGAAGGGAAGTATTATAGAAAAGACATTGGATTTGATTTAATGGAGTATTAGAGTGTTACTCTATTGTTCCATTTTTCTTAGCGATAGTCTTGTATTTCTTTAATTCAAGAATCCAATAAACAAGACCCGCAAAAATTACCGTGGAAAATAGGATATTAGGCAGATTTCCTAAGGCAGGTAAAATTTTAAAAGTTGCAGCGAATATATCACCTAATCCATTTACTATTTCATTCCAGCTCATGATTGCTTGTTTTAATTAGGATGCAAAAATAATAAACAATTGTAATTTTAAATCACTTTTTTAATCAAACCATTAAGTTTTGCTTTTTAAACTACCACAAAATATAATTATTAGTCTAAGTTTTATTTTACTTGGGTTTGTATTGGTTTGGCTTTCAATTACCGAGGAAGTCTTGATTCGTTTTGAAGGTAGTCACTCTCTACTTGATACTAAGATTATAGAAAACGCAGATTGGGTTAAAATACTATTTGTAAGTCTTTCAGTAATTTGCACTTATGTTGCGCATCAAATAAATAAAATACATCGTTTTGTTGAAGGTAATTCAATTCCATTTATTCTCTTCACTTCGATTGGACTTAGTGCTTGTTTAATTTCGAGCGTTTCTATTGTTGATACTTTCGCAGTACTTCTGTCTCTTGTCAGTTTGTCTTTAATTCTTCGAATCCATAATCAAAGTTCTGTTCTAGGATTGCTGCTGTTATCATCACTTTTACTCGGAGGCGCCACAATTCTCTTTTATCCTAGCTTAATTCTGTTTTTAATAGCTGTTTTAACTATAGCTTTCTTTAGACCTTTTGAGGTTCGCAATTATATTGTCATTTTAGTTGGGTTGCTGATAACTGGTTTCTATATGTTTTCTCTTTCCTTTTTGTTAGATTGGGATTTTCATATATTCAATACCGAATTCACCAGCTTTGCAAGCACTTCTTCGTTTGAAATTGATTCAATTCCTTTAATTGTTTTTTGTTTATTATCATTTATAGGGGCATTAAAAATGTTTTATGACCGTGCAAAATTTATTGTGCGTCAAAGAAATCAGTTAATTGTTATATCCTTTTACATTTTGATTCAACTAGCGCTGCTTTTAACGTGTGGATATACAGTTATTTGGGTTAGTATTGCTCCTGTTTTTTCTATCTTCATTGTGTATTATTATAAAACTAGTGCTCGAAAGTGGCTTCTTGATGTTGTGACATTGCTGTTTATAATTGCGTTGATTTGGTTGAAATATTAAAAAGAGCAAACAGCAAGCCTATGGTTTGATTTTTTTACTTTTGTATAAAATAAATAGTATGAAATTTGGAGTAATCACTTTTCCAGGATCCAATTGTGATCAAGATATAATTTATGTGTTGGAGAACACTATGGGTTATGAGGTTGAACGCCTTTGGCACAAAGAAGCTGACTTGAAAGGTGTAGATTTTGTAATACTTCCCGGTGGGTTCTCTTTTGGAGATTATTTACGTTCAGGTGCGATAGCTAATTATTCTCCAATTATGAATGAAGTTCAAAAGCATGCTGCAAAAGGTGGTTACGTGATGGGAATTTGTAATGGATTCCAAATATTGTGTGAGTCAAAACTATTACCAGGCACTTTATTGCATAACAATCATCAGAAGTTTACGTGTAAAAATGTTTATTTAAAAGCAGATAACAACTCTTCTATTATAAATCAGAGCGTTTCTACAGATCAGGTTTTGAAAATTCCAATTGCACATGCGGAAGGAAGGTATTTTGCACCGGAAGATACGTTGAGTAAAATTATTCACAATAATCAAGTGATTTACAGGTATTGTGATGCTGATGGAAACATCACAGACGAGGCCAATCCAAATGGATCATTAGAGAATATTGCAGGGGTTTGCAATGAAGGAAGAAATGTCTTCGGAATGATGCCTCATCCAGAAAGAGCTGCGGATCCAACATTAGGTAACACTGATGGTATGAAGATCTTTGAATCCATAATGGGATTAATAGACGCGTGATAGTATAGCATTTGAAATATTCCTAAGAGGGTTCAATAATGGAGTTACAGAAAAAGAAAGAGTTTTTAGCATTGTGCAGTCGTGCATCTTTAATTGCAGGGAAAGCAATATTGGAAATATACAATTCAGATTTTGCAGTAGAGCAAAAGGATGATAAATCTCCTTTGACAGAAGCTGATAAGCAAGCACATTTGGCTATAATTGATGTATTAAACGCAACAAATTTTCCTATTTTAAGTGAGGAGGGACGTGACATTCCCTACGAAGAAAGAAAAAACTGGGATTACTTTTGGATGGTTGATCCTTTAGATGGAACCAAAGAATTTGTAAAGCGGAACGGAGAGTTTACCGTGAATATTGCGTTAATTCATGAGCAAAAATCCGTAATGGGAGTTATTTATGTCCCGGTAAAGGATGAGTTGTATTTTGGTGCTCAAGGAGTGGGGTCATTTAAAGTTAGTGGTTTTTCAAAGAAGGCTAATCAGTCATTTGAAAATTTTATTGGTAGCGAAAATAAGTTACCCCAGGGTATTGATAGAAAATATACCATTGTAGGAAGTCGTTCTCACATGTCGGCTGAAACAGAAGAATTTATAGAGGCAAAGCGCAAAGAGCAGGGCGAAATTGAGATGATTTCGGTAGGGAGTTCATTAAAGCTGTGCATGGTTGCTGAAGGGAAAGCAGATGACTATCCGCGATTTGCTCCTACAATGGAGTGGGACACGGCTGCAGGTCAAGCAATAGTTGAAGCTATGGGTGGAAAAGTAATAGACTGGAACACCAAGGTCGTGATGAAATACAATAGAGAAAATCTATTAAATAACTGGTTTCTTGTTACCAAGGATTAGTTTTTCGGAAAACAGTAATATTGTAAGCATAAAAATTAAACATGAGTAAAGTAGCGTTAATTACAGGAGTAACAGGACAGGATGGAGCTTATTTGGCGGAATTGCTTTTGGAGAAAGGCTATGAAGTTCATGGGGTTAAAAGGAGAAGTTCAATGTTTAATACAGCCCGTATTGACCATCTTTATCAAGACCCGCATGAGAAAGGAGTAAAGTTTAAACTGCATTTTGGAGATTTAACAGATTCCTCAAATCTGACAAGAATAATTCAAGAAGTTCAGCCAGACGAAATATATAACCTTGCAGCACAATCACATGTAATGGTTTCTTTTGAAACACCTGAGTACACTGCAAATTCTGATGCAATGGGAACTCTACGAATTCTTGAAGCAATTAGGATTTTAAAAATGGAAAAGAAAACTCGTTTTTATCAAGCTTCAACTTCTGAGTTATTTGGTAAAGTCCAAGAAGTTCCTCAAAGTGAAACAACTCCTTTTTATCCAAGAAGTCCATATGGTGTCGCAAAACTTTACGGCTTTTGGATTGTAAAAAACTATCGTGAAGCGTATGATATGTTTGCGTGTAATGGCATTCTTTTTAACCATGAAAGTCCATTAAGAGGAGAAACCTTTGTAACTAGAAAAATTACTAGAGCAGCTGCAAGAATAAGTCTTGGAATGCAAGAGACCGTTTATCTTGGCAATTTAGATGCGCAAAGAGATTGGGGTCATGCTAAAGACTATGTTGAAGGTATGTGGAGAATGCTGCAAGTTGACAAGGCAGATGATTATGTGTTGGCTACCGGAGAAATGATTACAGTGAGAGAGTTTGTTGCTCGTGCATTCAAAGAGTTAGGTATTGAAGTGGAATGGAAAGGAGAAGGAGTAAATGAAATTGGCACAAATAAAACAAACGGAAAAATTATTGTAAAGGTTGATCCAAAATATTTTAGACCAACCGAAGTTGAACTGTTAATTGGAGATGCTTCAAAAGCGAAAAAAGAATTAGGTTGGACACCAACCTATACAATTGACGGTTTGGTAAAAGATATGGTTCAGGCTGATTTAGCGCTCTTCAAACGAGACAAGTACTTGATGGAAGGTGGTCATAAAGTCTATGATTTTTATGAATAAATCAGATAAGATATATATTGCTGGTCATCGAGGTATGGTTGGCTCTTCGATTGTCCGAAAGCTAAAGCAAGAAGGATATTCTAACTTGGTCTTTAGAACTTCTTCTGAGCTGGATCTTAGAAATCAGGAAGAGGTAAATAATTTTTTCGCAACAGAAAAACCAAACTATGT
The DNA here is from genome assembly GCA_913059105.1 of uncultured Flavobacteriales bacterium. Taxonomy (GTDB): domain Bacteria; phylum Bacteroidota; class Bacteroidia; order Flavobacteriales_E; family Vicingaceae; genus NORP294. The sequence continues at coordinate 9,763 of CAJXRL010000019.1, read as the reverse complement.
CTTTTTGGCCGCCGCTAAAGTCGGCGGAATTCAAGCAAATAATGTATATCGTGCTGATTTTTTGTATGATAACTTAATGATTGAAGCAAACATAATTCATGCTTCTTTTGTTAATAAGGTGGATAAGTTATTGTTTTTAGGGTCATCTTGCATTTATCCGAAAATGGCACCACAGCCTTTGAAGGAAGAATACTTATTAACCGACACACTAGAGTATACGAATGAACCTTATGCAATTGCAAAAATTGCTGGCATAAAAATGTGCGAGAATTACCGCAAACAGTATGGTTGCAATTTTATATCTGCAATGCCGACAAATTTGTATGGGCCCAATGATAATTATGATTTAGATAATTCTCACGTATTACCAGCATTATTGCGAAAATTTCATGTCGCGAAAGTAAATCAATCTGATTCAGTTGAGGTTTGGGGAAGCGGCAGTCCAAAAAGAGAATTTCTGCATGTCGATGATTTGGCAGAGGCTTGTTATGTTTTGATGCAAGACTATGATGGAGAAGAATGGTTTAACATTGGTACAGGAGAAGATATCTCGATAAAAGACTTAGCGAAGACTATAAAAGAGGTGGTCGGTTTTGAAGGTGAACTGAGATTTGATGCAACTAAACCAGATGGGACACCAAGAAAATTAATGGACGTTAGTAAATTGCACTCAATAGGGTGGAAACATAAGATTGACCTTGAAGAAGGAATCAAATCAGTTTACAAAGAAGTTAAAAATATGGATTTTGAGTTGGTTTAAGGCATTAAACAAACGAGCTATAATATTGGGAATTAATTTATTAATTCCCTTTTTTGCGTTTTCTCAAAACTTAAATATCCCGCTTAATCAGTCATTTAGTGTTGAGCTGGAAAGGAATATGAATGCTATAGAAGAAATTATACATTCTAGCTTTAAACCTATTTTACAGAGGGATGCATTAAATGATTCATCTGTGAAATCGCTGCAATTTAAAAAATCAGAGAGAAGTAGAGTTTCAAGAAGTTTATTTCACGACCATTTTATTTCTTTAGATACTGGCATAGTTCGATTAACAATTGATCCTTTATTTAATCTAGAATTGGGAACTGACAATAGATTTGATAGTCGCAATGATGCGAATTTGTATAAAAATACGAGAGGTTTTGTTGCTAGGTTGCAAATAGGAGAACAAGTAGCGATTGAATCTACATTTAGAGAAAACCAAGCAGTTCTCCCTTTTTATTTACATGAACGAACAAGGTTAAGCCAAGTTGCTTATGGGCAGGGCAGAACAAAAAACTTCCAAGATAATGGCTACGATTTTGCCATGGCCTCTGCTTATTTAAGCTACTCTCCGAATGAAAAAGTTAATTTTCAAATTGGAACGGGAAAACATTTTATAGGCAATGGTCACCGGTCATTATTGCTTTCAGACTTAGCTTTTAATTCGCCGTTTTTAAAAGTTAATACCAATTGGTTAAAAGGTAAATTGCAATATCAAAATTTATTCACCTTGCATCAAGATCTGAATCGTCTTGCCTCTTCAACAAATTCCGAAGGGCTATTTGAGCGAAAACAGTCGGCAACGCACTTCTTAGAGATCTCCCCAAATCATAAACTAAGTATTGCCCTTTTTGAGAGTACGATATTCCCTAGTTTAGATACTTCTGGAAATATTCCAGTTGGAGTAAATTATTGGGTGCCAATAATCTTTTTAAATACTCTTATAGAATCTGATAAAAATAAGGGAAACAATAGACTGGGATTAAACATAAACTACAAGTTGATTAATACAGTTCAACTTTACGGCCAATTAGCGTTGCAATCAGGAGATTTGAATTATCAATTAGGGACAAGAGTATTTCTATTCAAAAACTTAATGCTGCAAGCTGAATTTAATAAGATATCAAATCAAAATGGCGGTGATATATTTACACATTATAACGAATCGCTTGCTCACCCTGTTCCTTATGAATCGTCAGAAGTTATAGGAATTGCCCAATTTCAAAAGAATAGATGGTTGACGAGGGCTGCTGCAAACGTTATTTTGAATGAAAACATAGATATAATGGTGATTGATGTACGCCAAAGTTTTATAATAAACCCATCGTATAATTTTACGATACAATTTGGGGTTCAAATGAGAAGGGCAGATAACGTTAATCCTGTTCCGCAAACGCAATCATTTATTGTAGGCAACGGGATAGCATTAAATTCTAACTTTATTTATTTTGGATTAAGTACTAATTTGCAAAACATTTACACTAACTACTAAATCAAATTATCATACTTTCACACTATGGAGATAGCTTTGGCCATCATGATTTCTTTTTTTATTGTGTTACTTTCAACACCTTCATTTATAAGGGTCGCACAAATGAAACATCTGTTTGATGATCCAAACGAAAGCAGGAAATTGCACACAAAGAGTATTCCTTCTATGGGAGGAATTATGATTTTCGCAGGAACACTTTTTTCTTTTATGATTTGTTACCCTGTAGAAGATATAGGGTATGTTAAGTATCTTATTCCAAGTGTATTGGTAATGTTTTTTATTGGAATAAAGGATGATATTATTGGAACAGCTGCCATTAAGAAGTTAATAGGCCATTTGTTGGTAGCCTTTATCATGACCCTAATGGCAGATATAAGAATTACGAGCCTTTATGGCATTTTTGAAATTAGAGAAATTCCGGAGTGGGCAAGCATAGCGCTTTCCATATTTACATATGTGGTTGTTATTAATGCTTTTAATTTAATTGATGGGGTTGATGGTTTAGCAGGGGGAGTAGGTTGTATTGCTGCCGTTGCTTTTGGAGTTTGGTTTCTAGTGGCTGACTCTATGGTCGATGCTATTATCTCATTTTCATTAGCAGGTGCTCTGTTGGGATTTTTGCGCTTTAATTTCTACCCTGCAAATATTTTCATGGGAGATTCTGGCTCATTAACAGTAGGTTTGATTATTTGTGTGCTTGCAATTCGAGTAATAGAATTTGACTTTTCGGCCCTACCGGAGGATATGAAACACATTTCTAAACCTATTTTTGCAATGGCAGTGCTTTCTTATCCATTAATAGACACGTTACGAATTTTTACCATTCGAATTGTTAAAGGGGTTTCGCCATTTTCTGCTGACAGCAACCATTTACATCACCGTTTGCTTAATTTGGGTTTAAATCATGCTCAGACAGTAGCGGTTATTTATGTATTTAATGCAGCACTAATTACATATGCTGTCACAATTCCATTAATGAATACCAGTGTTACCTTTTTAATTATGGCCGGTATTGTATTGAGTTTTCTGGGTGCTTTGTTCTTAATACCAACTAAGTCGAAAAGTTAGTTAACTATGCGTTTTCTGTTTCTTTTATTCAGTAATATTTTCTGTGTATTGGTTTTCTCACAACAGGTAAATGAACGTAATCTATTTGATTACGAAGAAGTGAAGAATTCATATTTAAAAGACAGTGAAAAGCACACCGCTTTTAAAAAAAGCTTCTCTGATTCAATTTGCGGTTTCCCATTGATTAATAAAAATAAAAAAGAAACACAATTAACCATTCGCCCGCTTGTTGATTTTTCGATTATTTCTCAAGAATTAAACAATGCCCAACCAAAAGGAATAGGAGTAGGAGTTGAGTTAAAGTTCAAACATAAAAAATGGAATGTAGGAATTAGCTATTTGCGAAATAGTCAGCAGTATGTAGATTATCAAAGTCGCTTTATAGCAAAAAATAAAGTTGTTCCGGGAATGGGAGTGTCGACAAGGATTAACAATGATTACATAAGGAATAACTATACCTCTGGCTTTTTGAATTTTAAAGCAAATAAGTACTTCAATTTTGAGGCAGGTTTTGGAAGAAACTTTATTGGCGACGGATATCGTTCATTGTTGCTTGCAGACGCTACAGGCGCATCCCCTTATGTGAAAATTCAAACCAAGTTCTGGAAAATTGAATATACCAATCTGTTTTCAAGTCATCGAAATATTTTTCAAGTTGAGGGTAAAAATAGCTTATACCAAAAAAAATATACTGCAACTCATTACTTGGATTGGAGAGCAACAAAATGGCTGAGTATAGGTCTTTTTGAAACAATCATATGGGGAGCCGAGGAGGGGAAATACAAAAGAGGGTTTGATCCAAATTATGCTAATCCATTTATTTTTTATCGACCGGTTGAGTTTTCAGTTGGATCCTCTGACAATGCATTAGTTGGCGCGAATTTGAAATTAACTATTGCTAAAAATCATGTGTTGTATTCCCAGTTGCTTTTTGATGAATTCCTATTAGCAGAGCTTCGTGCAGACGTAAATCAATGGAGGAATCCAAATGACTCTATTCGCTCAGGGTGGTGGGCTAATAAATACGGTATTCAACTGGGATGGACTTCTTTTGATTTGTTTAAGATTAAAGGGTTACAAACAAGGGTAGAGTTTAATTTAATTCGACCTTTCACGTATGCACATAGTAATTCTACCCAAGCATATTCTCACGATAATATATCATTAGCGCATCCCTTAGGCGCCAATTTTTATGAGTTTGTTTCGAGAGTGAATTATGAATTCGAACGATGGAATTTTGCATTGAATTACCATCAAAACAAACAAGGACGGTCTAATTTTGGTCAAAATTATGGGGAGAATGTACAATTCTCTAACGTCTCTAGAGAATTGGAATATGAAAATGAATTAGTTCAAGGGCAGCAAGTTGTTGTAAAATATTTAGAGGGAACTGTTTCTTACTTGTTGTATAAAAAAACTAATACAACACTTTCTGTTTCCCATTTCTTGAGAAATGAGAATGACGGTACTGAAAAGGCAACAACTAATTTTTTTATGCTTCGTTTGCATTCTAATCTTTTCAATAAGTATTTTGACTTTTAGAATGCAGGTTGCATTGGATTGCTCTTAAACATCGCTTTATATATGGGATAATAAATCCAAAGTTAAATACCAATGATCTAATGGTATTAAAACAAGGATGTGTACTTTTGCATCCTGCAAAAAAGCATAAATCTTTTATGGATTTGACAACAGAAAAAGAGCTTTCTTTCCCAACTACCTTTTCGAGCAAACTAGCTGATTACGCTGCTTTTTTTAAGCTTCGCTTAGCTTCATTAGTTGTTTTTTCGGCTATTTTGGGTTATTTAATTGCGGTTGAAACTATCGTTTGGATCGATTTAACTTGGTTATGTATAGGTGGGTTTTTAGTTACAGGTTCATCAAATGGATATAACCAAATAATTGAAAAGGATTTAGATAAGTTAATGGACAGAACAAAAGTTCGCCCATTAGTCACCAGCCGAATGACTAAAAATGAAGCATTGCTTGTAGCAGGAGTTTCTGGTGCTGCTGGGATTTTAATTCTTTGGTTCTTCTTAAATGAATTATCAGGTCTTTTAGCCTTAATATCTTTGATTTTGTATGTTGCGGTTTATACTCCTTTAAAACAAAAAACGCCTTGGGCTGTCTTTGTTGGGGCATTTCCAGGAGCTATTCCACCCATGTTAGGCTGGGTTGCAGCTAAGGGTCATTTTGGACTAGAAGCAGGGTTGTTGTTTGCGCTACAATTCATGTGGCAATTTCCTCATTTTTGGGCAATTGCTTGGAAAGCAAGCGACGATTATGCGAAGGCAGGGTTTTATCTTTTACCTTCAAAAGGTGGGAAAGATTTTACGTCCGCGTTCTTAATTTTATTGTATTCATTGTTCCTTTTGCTGGTAAGTATTCTTCCAGTTGTTTTTGGTTTCGCTGGTAATATTGCGCTTGTCTTTATTATCATCGCAGGAGGTATAATGATTTACCCTGCTATTCAATTATTTAAAGATAAATCTGATAAAGCTGCAACAAAAGTCATGTTTGCTTCCTTTATATATGTGCCAGTTGTTTTACTGGCATGGTACCTTGATAAAATATAAGTTATGGAAGATCAATTTACATTGAGCGAAAAAGATTTTCAAGAAGAGAAGAGAAAAAAAGTAATGAAGCCACTTTTGTGGTTTGGAATGGCAAGTATTGTAATGCTTTTTGCTGGATTCACAAGCGCGGTTATCGTTCGAAAGGGTGATGGAGTATGGTTGCAATATGACATCCCAAATATGTTTTTGGTTAGTTCAGTAATTGCTGTAATTGGTAGTGTTTTTATGGTTTTTGCTCTTGTGTTTGGTAAGAAGAATAATCAGAAAATGCTAAAAACATTTTTGTGGCTAACCTTAGCGGCAGGAACTGCCTTTGTCTACACTCAATTTGCAGGTTATAGTCAGTTGGTCGAAAGCGAAATTTTCTTAACAGGCCCATCGTCAAATCCTTCAGGGTCGTTTCTATATATTATTTCAGGATTGCATTTGCTGCATTTAGCAGGTGGAATTATTGCTCTGTTAATCGTCATTTTTAATGCGATGAAAGGTAGATATAACTCAGAAAATTTATTAGGTTTGCAAGTATGTTCCACGTATTGGCATTTTATGGGTGCAATGTGGATCTATTTGTACATATTTTTTAGAATGATAATTTAACAAAAGCACTATGGCAGGACATTCTCCTTCTATTGATTCAAAAACACTTTGGGGGGGCGGAAGTTCACCTTTTAATGTTAGTTACGGAAAAATCATGATGTGGTTTTTCCTAGTTTCTGATGCATTTACTTTCTCAGGACTTCTTATTTCTTATGGCTTTATGCGTCATAGTTTCGCTGAATCTTGGCCAGTAGCTGAAAGAGTGTTTACGCATTTCCCGTTCATGCATGGAGATCATCCATTGTTGTATGTAGCGTTAATGACGTTCATATTGATTATGAGTTCTGTTACTATGGTGTTAGCAGTTGAGGCTGGTCATAGAATGGATCGAAAGAACGTAATAAAGTGGATGGCTTGGACAATTGTTGGAGGCTTAATCTTCGTAGGTTCACAAGCTTGGGAATGGTATCATTTTATTCATGGAACAGAATTAGGAGCATTTCAATTGGCAGATGGAACTATAGTACAATGGGTTGATGCAGCAAAAGAAGCATTTTATTTGCCTGGAAAAGAACAAGTCATGGTTTCTGGAGCCGAAGCAGCAGCAATGTTGAAAAACGGAGTTGAGGTCTATGGCGCTAATTTAACAGTCAACGAATACGGATTACCATTGTTTGGAGACTTTTTCTTCTTTATTACAGGATTTCACGGAACTCACGTATTTAGTGGAGTTGTCATAAACTTTATTGTTTTTGTGAATGTGTTAAAAGGCACTTACGAGAAGAGAGGTTATTATGACATGGTTGAGAAGGTTGGCCTATATTGGCATTTTGTTGATTTAGTTTGGGTATTTGTTTTTACCTTCTTCTATTTAGTATAATTATTGATAACGATATAGAATTTTCAGGATATGGATTTTGATAGAACAAAAGAATACGTACAACATCACTCCGAAGCGGAAGGAAAGGTTCAGAGAAAAATGATTTGGGTTATTTTTTGGGTGCTTTTAGGAATAACTGGAGTCGAAGTTACACTAGGTTTAGTCTGGAACGACATGGGACTTGCTTGGCCTTTCGTAAAATGGACGTTTATATTACTTACGCTAGTAAAGGCGTATTACATTGTTGCATACTACATGCACTTAAAACATGAATACAAAAATTTTATTTATATGGTAATTATGCCATATGTAGTATTGGTAGTGTATTTAATCATCTTAGCGCTTAATGAAGCGGTATTTGTGCACGATACGCACGGATTACTTTAAACAGTATCTATGACTTTTAAGAAGATTCAGAAGGCTGCGATATTATTCGCAATTCTTCTGTTACCAACTGTTTTCTTCTTTGGACTTCATTCAGGGTCTCATAATTTTAAATCGCCACAAATATTTGGCCCTAAAATTTTAGCAGAAAATGGTGTTGATACTATCTATCATACTATTCCTTACTTTGAGCTTACAAATCATCTAGGAGAAAAAGTAACCAGCAAAGATTACGAGGGGAAGATATATGTGGCAGACTTCTTCTTTGCTACCTGCCCTACCATTTGTCCAAAAATGGCAGTTCATATGCTAGAATTACAAAAGCACTTTTTCGATCGTACTGACTTTGGGTTGTTGTCTCATACCATTAACCCCCAGCATGATAGTGTTGAAGTGTTGTTTGAATATGCTAAGAAAGTACATTCAATAGATTCTGTTTGGCAATTTGTTACTGGACCGAAAGAAGACATTGCAAGTGTTGCTCGTTATGGATACTTCGCCAATGCAATGAAAGATTTGGATGCTGAAGGTGGCTTCTTGCATTCTACAAATTTCTTTTTAATTGATAGATTGGGTAGAATTCGTGGAATTTTTGATGGAACTAGTACTAGAGATGTTGGCGATTGCATGGATGCTATTGAAATTCTCTACCTTGAAGAATATGCTCCTTTAAAGACGAAATAGAACCCATGGATTTGAACTCTGCAAATACAAAAAAGCTCATTGTTGTTTTATCAATTGTAGTACCAGTTTTGGTAGCAATACTATATATCTTGCCTAAAAATTTTGAAGTAGGCAGAGAGGTATTATACCTTCCCATGTTAAATGCCATCTTGAACGGCTCAACCTTTATTATCTTAATTCTAGCAGTTCGAGCAATTAAAAATAAGAAGGTAGAGCTTCATCAAAAGTTAATGACTTCTGCATTGATTTTGTCGATTTTATTTTTACTTTCCTATGTTACGTATCATGCCCTTACAGAATCTACTTCCTTTGGTGGTGAAGGCTTTGTTAAGGGCCTTTACTTGTTCATTCTGTTAACCCATATTGTCTTATCCGCGGCAGTAGTGCCATTAGTGCTCGTTACTTTTTCTAGAGCACTGGCTCAAAAGTTTGATAAGCATAAAAAAATAGCAAGAATTACTTTGCCCATTTGGTTGTATGTAACCTTTACCGGGGTTGTGGTCTATTTGATGATTTCTCCATATTATTAAGGATATGATAGTTTGATTATTGTCGAATCAAATTGACTATTTTTAGAGTGTGATTGGTAGATACTTGAAACTTGCATTTCTTATTCTTTTATTAAATTGTTTAACCTTACCTGAAGTATTCTCTCAGAAACTTAATTTTAAGTCCAAAATAGAATTTTTTTCTTATCCATTTACGGAATTTAGTGCTGAAGAAATAACAGATATTCAAGTTGATCAAGATGGGTTTGTATGGATAATAAGTTTCTCTAATATCTATAAATACGATGGATCAAACTTTTTATTGATAAATACAAAAGCTGTTAATCATGGCTCTTTCCTTAGATTTCACGAGTCTAAAGAAGGAAAAAAGTATATCACTGATTTTGATGGAGCAGTCTTTTTTATCGAAAGGGATAAAATATTTCCGTTCAGTGAAAATGCTTTGTTGCAAGATTTAAATTTTAAAAACAAGTTTTTAGATATTCAGTATGAAAACGAAGAGTTTCTATTGTCATATGAAACAAAAGGCGTGAAACACCTGGTAGATTCAATATATACCAACTATATACCAAACAATAGAGAAACTAACTATCGTGGATACGGTTGTTCAATTTTAAAAGATAGCTCTATTCTAATTACATCCTTATCATTCAACAAGCGGAGTTCGGAAAGTAATTACCCAGCTTATTTTTTTATAAATGACAGCGAATTTAATGTAATAGACTCAATATTAGTAGAAAATTATAGAAGAGGCGGAGTGCCCAATTGTATTAAATTACCAAATGGAAATTACCTTTTTTCAGATGGTAAATATAATTTGATCTGTCTCTTATACACATCTCCGAGCCCACGAGACAGGCAGAAATCTCG